>JBGQHA010000025.1:0-13440 GCA_041497735.1 Dehalococcoidia bacterium
CGGTGTGAACGTGTTCGTCGGGACGGGCGTGTTCGTCGGAACCGGCGTGTTGGTGTTCGTGGGCGTGTTCGTGTTGGTTGGCGTACGCGTCGGCGTGTGCGTACGCGTCGGCGTGTTGGTCGGAACACGAGTGTTCGTCGGCGTGCGCGTATTCGTTGGTGTGTTCGTGGCCGTGTTCGTGTTAGTCGGCGTGTTCGTGCTCGTTGGTGTGTTCGTCGGTGTGTTCGTGTTGGTCGGCGTGTTCGTGCTCGTTGGTGTGTTCGTCGGCGTGCACGTCGGCGGGTGCTTCTTGGATGCGCTTACATCTCCGGTCTTGGTCGCGCATGCCTGTGGAGGCGTGTTCGTGGGCGTATTACGCACCTTCGTGGGCGTGTTTGTTGGTGTGCAGGTCGGGTGGTTCTTGCTCGCGCTCACGCCGGTCGTGCACTGCGGTGTTGGTGTCGAAGTCGCCTTCTTCACCTTCGTGGGCGTGTTCGTTGGTGTGCAGGTCGGGTGGTTCTTGGTTACGCTCACGCCGGTCGTGCACAGCGGTGTCGGCGTTGACGTCGCCTTCTTCACCTGGGTCGGCGTGCATTCTTGCGTCGAAACGCTGGCCATTGAGCCGGAGCCTGCGCCGCTGCACGGCGGCGTAGGCGACGTGCAAGAGTGCCAGTCCGCGTCGGACCAGCTCCAATACCAGCAGCCTCCATCATGATCACCAGCCCACGCTTGCGTGGAATGTGTCGGTCGGGCAAAGACCGCGAGAGCAGCGACCGCTATGGCGCTCGCTGCAAGGATCACAAGCCAACGTACTGCCGCTCCCACAGGGCCACTTCCTCTCCGACGGGGCGTCTTGCGGAATACGGGCGCCACCATAGACCCGTTCGCCTAACGTAACGCCGGAGATTCTCCGGCGTTACAGTGGCCGGGCAGGAAGTGGGCGGTCGGGAATCTGAAGCCGGCTAGCTACACGTCCCGAACGGCTCGTTGACCAGCCGCTCCCGGGCGGTCATGGGCACCGACAAACCGAGGATCTTCGTAATGAAAGCTGGTTTGAATTGGTAGTCAACCTGGACCTCCAGGGCGTCGCACGCCTGGCCCGGGTTGTTGTTGCTCACGACCGTGTAGCTGGGGTAATCCCAGCTTCGCACCGCAACGGTGACGGCGCTGGATGAGTTGGTGAGCTTCTTCGTGCGCTCCTTCGTCAGATACTTGATGCAGGCAAGGCGGTCGTTCGAGATACCCGTGCAGTTCACCTGGCCGGTGACGCCATAGCGAGCGCCTTCCCGCGCAGCGCCCTGAATCGTCACCCACGCGTTGAAGAGGCGGGTCAGATCGACAAAGCCGAAGATGAGAATGATCAGCAGAGGCGCCACGATGGCGAACTCGGCGAGTGTCTGGCCGCGTTCTCCCCTTCGATGCCTGTTCGTTCGATGGTGCATAGGTTCCCCCTTTATTCGACCAGCCTGAACGCGATCGCCTGCGCGATCCGGTTGAAGATACCCGGCAGCGCCGAGGCCGTTGCCGTCTCGAAGTAGTGATCGTTGGTGCCTGGCGTGTTCGTCGCGATGCACTTCAGCAAACGATGGTCTTGGGTGCTGTCTGGGTAGCTCGCGCCCGAGCTGCCGATACTGTTGCAGGGATTGGTCAGCAAGGAAGTGTCGATTCCGCCGCACACGCTGAACGCGACAATATAGATCTCAACGTTCGCTGCCTTCAGCGCGTCGGCCTCTGCTTTGGTGAGCGCGTCCAACTTCGCTTCCTGCGTCTGCGTGTCGGAACGGCAGTTGCTGGTCAGATCGCCGTCGGCCGTCGTGGGCGAGCTCGGCCGGCAGGGCGCGTCGGGGGACTGCGGGCTGGTCTGATTCGACACCCCGGCGTTGTAGACGTTGTCGCCGTCCGTCAGAATCACGATGAACCGCAACGTGTTGGGCGCGGTGTGGTGGCCGGGCCCCATGATCACGTCGTTCGCCTTCTTCAGGCCGAGGCAGACGTTCGTGCCCGAGCCGCTCGTCGCCTGTCCGGGTCCACCGATGGCGTAGATGTTCGTGATCCCGTTGGTCAGCGTCGTGGCGTTGCTCGATAGGTTCGTCGTCATCGAGTTGGTTACGCAAGCCGCCTGGGCGCGCGGTGGGTTGAAGCAGCCGCGGTAGGCATTGGCGCCGATAATCGTGTTGCCGCTGCCGGCGCCGCCGCTGAGCAACGCGTTCACGAAGCTCTTCGCCGCGCCTTTCGCTTCGTAGATAGGGCAGACGCCTCCCGTGTTCGTCTCGGTGCTGTTGCAGCCGCTGTGCATGCTTCCCGTGGCGTCGAGCGACATGGCGACGTCCAGCGGCACGATGCCGTAGCCGGCGGTCGCGTTCGCGTGGATCGCCACGCTCCCGAAGCCGAACATGCCCATGAAGAACATGGGTACGGAGCGCTGCCCGGCGATCTTGATCTGGTATTGGTCCGTCGTTATCGGGAAGCTAATCGATGCGTCGGACTGGTTCTGGGTGATGTAGGTGGCCGCCTTCGTGTGCGCATTCGTGATGTTCGGCAGCTCCACGACGCCGGCAAGCGCGGCGGCATCGACCGCCCGGCTCAGCTCGGTGCGGGCGATGAAGATGCGGCCGACGTCGATGGCGATACCCATCAGCCCGATGAAGACGATGAGCAAGACGGCCATGATCGGGAGAATCTGGGCTCGCTCATTCTGAACGCCCTTCCAACAGGACTTCATGGCTCATACCCCTATCCAGTGGGCAAGACGCGCATCGTTGTTTCGCTGCACATCAGGAAGTTGTCTGGCAGGACCAGAGCAACGTGCAGCAGCAGGGTCCGGTGGTCGCAGACTCGTACTTTGACTGCGTTCACCCCGCCGACCGTTGTATGCGTCACCGTGACATCGCTCGTCTGGACCGGGTTGCGGAGCCGGGCGCCCTCTGTCACGGCCAGCGCCTTCATCTGGGGGTCCGTCGCCAGGTTCTTCGAACCCAGGCGCGCGGCATCGCGTGCGGCATCGGTGATGGTGACGTAGGCGTTCATGCTGTCTGTCACCTCGACGATGCCGATGACGATCACCAGGAAGAAGGGCAGCAGGAAGCCGAGCTCGACAAGGCTTTGTCCCCCTTGGCGATTCAGCAGTCTGCGGAGATGCGAGGCTCCGCGCCCAGCCATGGTGACCATTCGAGAGCGCATCAAGTTCCTAACGCATCTTCCAGCGCGAGCGTAACGGCTCTCGGCGATCGTCCCTACGAGCATGCGACCTTTGATATATCGGCCGGCCCCTCCAAACCCTCACACGAAATGCAGTTCGCTGTTTCCAGGGTCGCGGGAAGGCCGCCGCTGGATTCGATCCGCGTGTCAGCGCGCCGTGGTGAGGAGAATGCCAGGGAGTTCGCGAGGCGACGGCCCGGATGAATCGCTCGGCCGCGCTTTGCGAACTGACGGGTCGGTTACAAATCGCCGCCCCTCGAAACCGAGGGGCGGCGATGGTTCTTCGCAGCGCGGTGGTTGGGCTAGCCGCCCGGGAGCGAGATGAGGTGGGGCGACGCTGCCAGCACGGCCGCAGCCTGCTGGAAGACGGCGCTCAGGCCCGCGGAGTCCGTCTCGCAGAAGAAGTGGTCGTTGTCTCCGTTCTCCTGCGCCACGCCCGATGGGTTCGTGCAGCCGGTCTCGTCCACGGAGGTGGTCGCCATCGCCGCCAGGACCCTCGTTACCGGCAGGTTGTACCAGGCAGAACTGGCATCGTCTGAGCTACAGATCTCCCCGCTTAAGCCGTAGCCGAGCGAGAAGAACTCGATGTTGGCGGCCTTGGCGATGGTGGCTTGCGCGACAGCGTAATCGCACGGACCCCGCTGCCCAACGGGAGGTGTGGGAGCGGCGGGCGTGTACGTGACGCGCACAGCCGCCCAGTCGAGCGTGAAGTCGCGGCTGTTGTTGTCCGAAACGTCCGTCAAGCGCACGCGGAAGTTGGTGTTGTTGAGCTGTGTGGCCGTCCAGCCGACGTGCCCCCAGTCGTCTGCCGAAGAACCGAGCGTGTAAGTCACCTCGCTGGTTGTCAGGTTCGCCGTCTGCTTGGTAGCAGTCCACGTTGTGCCGCCGTCCCAGGAGAGCTCCGCGCAGATGTTCCTCGTGCCGGACGCGGCGTCGACCCTGGCGTCTACGCGCACTTCGATGCCATTGAACGTCGCGCCGGCCGGGAGTGTGATGCCGTAGTTGTAGAAGCGGTGGCGGTCCTTGGCGCTGTTGGCGCAGCTGGTGCTGGTGCCCGTACCGCTGTTCGTGTCCACGGCATTCCCGCCACCGTCGGCGCAGGCGTTGCCCGGAGTCGTCTCATAACCGTTGTTGTCGCCGGCGCTGCTTATCACAGCGGCGTTGGCGCTGCAATTGAGGTAGCCGGTGTTGGTCGGCGTCGGCGTCGGGGTCGGGGGCGGTGTGATCCAGGCGTTGGCGGCGCCGTCCGTGAAGAGCAAGATCGCGTGCTTCACACCGGCACGTCCGTTCGCGTTCAGGTAGTTCGTCGCTGCCTTGACCGGGTCGCCCAGGTTGGTGCCCACGCTTGAGTTCTGGAGGCAGGCGATGCTCTTCACGATCAGGCTGCTGCTGTTCAGCGTGGGTGTGACGGCTGCCGTCCGGTAGTCGGTGCTGAGCGGCACCGGCACCCAAGAGCCCACGGTCTGGTCGCTGCTGGGAATGCCCAGTCCGCCTGAGTTCGGCGCGCCGCAGGTGCTCGATGCGTGGTTGGGCCCAAGCTCACCCAGAGCGACGTGCTGCAGATTCGGGTTGTAGAGCTTCAGTACGGAGTCCGCGGCCGTCTTGGCGTTTGCCAGCTCCGTCGCGTCCATGCTGCTGGTGCGGTCGATGATCATGACCGCATCGATGGGCGCGGTGGGCGGCGAGCCGCACGCCCCCTTGCATGCCGCCGCCTGGATGATGCCGGTGTTGGCATTATAGATGCGGACCGCGCGGGCGAAGGTGAACGGCACGGTCTTGCTGCCGCCCACGACGATCGTGTTACAGGAGTCGCCTTCGGCCGGCACGCACATGCTCACGCAGCGGCCACCCACGCACACCCAGGATCCATTGGCGCCGGGGTTGCAGACGACGCCGATGTCGGCAGGATCGGCGATGCCGTCGCCGTTTCGGTCACCGACGAGGCAACGGAACGTCACGGTGGCAGTCATGCTGCTGTCGTTGTTGTTGGCGTAGCTGAGCGCGTCGGTCTTCGCCTGCGTTTGGTTGATGCCGATCTGCTGTGCGCCGGCGAGCGCGGCCGCGTCCACGGTGTCCTGCACGTGCTCCCGCTCGTGGACAAAGACGCCGATGTCCACCGTCATCGCCACCATGCCGAGGAGCACGGTGGTTAGGAGGGCGACGATGATCAGGACCTGGCCCTTTTCTCTTTTTACGTATCGATGCAGTCGTGTCATCATGGTTATGTCGTCCTCTTACTCAAGGCGCATCTGGACCGACGTGGTCATCGTCAGCGGCGAAACGTGGACATACGCCGCGAACGGCGTGATCATGTCGTACGTGTAGACGACCAGCACGGTGACTGCCTGGCCCGACTTTATTCCGCCGGGATCGGCGTTCGTGACGGTCATCGTGATCTTGCTCGGGTTCAGGTTCGCCGCGGTATCGCAGATCCTCCGCTCGATCGTCCCCGACGCGGGGAGCGGGCTGCAGTGGACGGAGCCGCTGGACGCGGCGTGCGTCGCCGCGATGCGCGCGCCCTCGCGGGCCGCGTTCGACATGGTCATCCACGAATGGAACCCCATGCCGAAGTCGATGATGCCGAAGACCAGGATCATCAGCAGCGGCAAAACGAGGGAGAACTCCACCAGGCTCTGCGCTCGCTGACTGCCCAGCGTGCGCTTCACGGAGCCTGACCTCCGAACTCTTCGAGAACCCTTACGTGTTTTCATACCGGGCTCCTAGCGTTGTCGTTCGGACCGGTCCGGCGGGCTGCCGGCGGCCGGTCTGGTCCCGCCAGGGAAGTATCGGCACGCTGGCAGACCATCGGAATACAGAGCGCGAGACCCCCCAGCGCCGCCTTCGAGACCCGAGTGCCGTTCATTCCTCGCCTGTAACCCCTTCTTTACGAAGAGCCCACCGCCATCGGGCCGAAGCGGTGGGCCAAAGGGCTCCGCTCAGGCCCGGCAACCCGGCTATCCGCTCGATTTGCTGCGGACCCGTGGCTTTGCGTCCCCGGCTCACACCGGGTTTGCCCTTGTCGGAGTCAGCTCTTCGATTGTTAGGAACCTGGGTTCCTGTCTCCATCATCGACCGCAGGCGCAATTCCTGTGATGCGACGAGAGGGCGCTTGGGACTGCCATAATGTGTCGAATTGACCACAAGATATGGGGGAGCGCTTGACACAGCCCAATATGTAGTGCTATAAATCGATTCACTGGCCGAAGCGTACAGCCCGCCAGCATCAGTTCTTGGGCTAGGGAGGGTATCCGACACCCCCGTCATGCGCTGCCCCTACTGCGGATTCGCCGACACGAAAGTCACCGACTCACGTGACGCCGACGAAGGCATCCGGCGCCGCCGCGAGTGCCTGAACTGCGGCCAGCGCTTCACCACCGCCGAACGGCTCGTCACCGGCAGCCTGCTCGTCGCCAAGAAGGACGGCCGGCGCGAGGAGTTCTCGCGCGAGAAGCTGCTCGCCGGGCTGCGCAAGGCGTGCCAGAAGCGGCCGCTTGCGGCGGGCGCCATCGAGGCCGTCGCGGACGCTGTCGAGGCGGCGCTCCGCGCGCGCGGCACGCCCGAAGTGCCCAGCGTCGACGTCGGCGAGCTGGTGATGGCCCACCTGCGCGACCTCGATCACATCGCCTACATTCGGTTCGCCTCCGTCTATCGCGACTTCGCGGACCTGGAAGACGTCCAGCGCGAGCTGGAAGTCCTCGCGCGGAGCGGGCCGGGGGGCCCCGGCCCCGACCGGCCGACGCTGATCCCTCCGGCGGAGCTGGAGGCGCTCACGAAAGGCATCAGCCGCTTCCCGGTGAAGCGCCGCCGCGGACGTCCGTCCGGCGGTCGCTCGAGCACGCCGCGGGCGCTGCGAGACGATACTGCGCGCGGAGGCCAGCGATGAGCGAGACGCTCCACGCGCGGCTGGTGAACGCCGAGGGCGAGCTGCTCGCCGAAGGCGCCTGCTGGCTGGACGAGCAGAACGCGCAGGCGACGCTCGAGCCGGAGCGCGTGCCCGCCATCTCGCGCAAAGAGCGCGGCGATACGCTGATCCTGGAGCTCGACAGCGGCAGGACGTTGCGGGTCTCGGACCGGCTGATGGTGGTGCGCATCGCGCAGCCCGGCAGCGCGGGCGGCACGGGCCGGCGCAGCCTCTATCGCATGCGATTTCTCACCGACGCGCCGCAGGGCGCGACCATGAACGATGCGCAGGATGCGAAGGCGGCCGGCGCGGCGGATGAGGGAACGCCCGCCCCTCGAGCGATCGAGGGCCTTCGCTTTAACGGAGAGACGTCGGCCGCACGCTAGCACACGGCGCGGGGGCACCCCGAAGCCATCGGGGGTGCCTTCCATGTTGGAGGCGACAAATGGATATGAAATACAACCTGAGCTGCCCGAGATGCGGTCATAAGATTACGCTAATCCTGAGGAACATGACGCAGGGAAACACCGTTCCGTGTCCATCCTGCTCCCTCGTCGTGAAATTTGCAGACGGCGGCGGAAGGGATGCTCAGGAAGCTCTGGACAGCTTCGAGCGGAGCCTCAAGGATCTTAGCCGTCGGCTCAATCGATAAACGGTTTGATAACAGGAAGTAAGTCGGGAAAGGAGTCCCATGGCCGCCCCCGCGATTAGGCACCTACACGGCGACGCCCTCAAGATCACCAGGTACTTCACGAAGCCGGGCGTCGACCCGTATGGCGAAGTGGCTTGGGAGCGGCGCTCAGCCAGCATTCCCGACGAGTCCGGTAACGCCGTCTTCGAGCAGCACGACGTCGAGATGCCGGCGTTCTACTCGCAGACCGCGACGAACGTCGTCGTCTCCAAGTACTTCCGCGGGCCGCTCGGCACGCCGCAGCGCGAGACGTCGGTCCGGCAGCTCATCGGCCGCGTCGTCGACACGATCACGGATTGGGGGCGTAGGGGCGGCTACTTCCTTTCTGTCGAGGAGGCGGAGAACTTCTCGGACGAGCTGACGCACATCCTGCTCAACCAGAAGGCCTGCTTCAACAGCCCGGTCTGGTTCAACCTGGGCGTCGAAGCAAAGCCGCAGTGCTCGGCCTGTTTCATCCTCTCGGTCGACGACACGATGGAGTCGATCCTCGAGTGGTGCAAGACGGAAGGGATGATCTTCAAGGGCGGCTCAGGATCGGGCGTCAACCTCTCGAAGATCCGCTCGAGCTACGAGCAGCTCTCGGCGGGCGGCGCGGCGTCCGGCCCGGTGTCGTTCATGCGCGGCGCCGACGCGATCGCGGGCTCGATCAAGTCCGGCGGCAAGACGCGCCGCGCGGCGAAGATGGTAGTGCTCAACACCGATCACCCCGACGTGCTGGAGTTCATCGAGTGCAAGGCGCGCGAGGAGCGCAAGGCGTACGATCTTGGTTCGGCGGGCTGGGACATGTCGCTCAACGGCGAGGCGTGGGCCTCGGTCCAGTTCCAGAACGCGAACAACTCCGTCCGCGCGACGGACGAGTTCATGCGCGCCGTGCAGGAAGACCGCGACTGGGAGCTGCGCGCGGTGAGCACCGGACAGGTGCTGCAGGTGGTGAAGGCGCGCGAGGTGCTGCAGCGTATCGCGCAGGCGACGTGGGACTGCGGCGACCCGGGCATGCAGTTCGACACGACGATCAACAACTGGCACACCTGCCCGGAGTCGGGGCGGATCAACTCGTCCAACCCGTGCTCGGAGTACATGCACGTGGACGACTCGGCGTGCAACCTCGCGTCGATTAACCTGCTGCGCTTCCTCGACGAGGAGGGCACCTTCGACATCGAGGGCTTCCGCCACACCGTCGCGACGATGATCTGGGCCCAGGAGATCATCGTCGGCTACTCCAGCTACCCGACCGAGAAGATCGCCCGGAACGCCCGGGCCATGCGCCAGCTGGGCCTGGGCTACGCCAATCTGGGGGCCCTTCTGATGGCCCTGGGCATCCCCTACGACTCGGAGGCCGGCCGGGCCTATGCGGGGGCCATCACGGCCCTGCTGACCGGCCACGCGTACGCCACGTCGGCGGCCATCTCGGAGCGCATCGGCTCCTTCGACGCGTACGAAACCAACCGCGAGCCGATGTTGCGCGTGATCGGTCAGCACCGCGACGCCGCGTACGGCATTCCGATGATGGGCGTTGCCGCAGCGAATCTCGAAGACGTGATCGGCGCCGCATGTGAGTCGTGGGACCGCGCGCTCGAGCTCGGACACGTGCACGGCTATCGCAACGCGCAGACGACCGTGATCGCGCCGACCGGCACGATCGCGTTCATGATGGACTGCGACACAACGGGCGTTGAGCCGGACATCGCGCTGGTGAAATACAAGAAGCTCGTTGGTGGCGGCGTGATGAAGATCGTCAACAACTCTGTACCAATTGCATTGCGCCGTTTGGGCTACGACAACGAGGTTATTGACAATATCGTGCAATATGTTGACAATGTAGGCACGATAGAAGGAGCGCCGGGTCTGCGCAGCGATCATCTACCGGTGTTCGACTGCGCGTTCAAGGCAGAACATGGTGAGCGGACGATTCACCACATGGGACACATCAAGATGATGGGCGCGGTACAACCGTTTGTTTCCGGCGCGATCTCGAAGACGGTGAACTTGCCGCACGAGGCAACCGTCGATGAGATCGCGGACGCGTACGCCGAAGCGTGGCGACACGGAGTGAAAGCGATCGCGATCTACCGCGACGGCTCGAAGAAGGTGCAGCCGGTCTCGACGGGCAACAAGGAGACGAACGACCGCAAGGATGCCGCCTCGGCCGCCGAGGCCCTGGGCCAGCCGCGCCGTCGGTCCCTCCCGGACACCCGCCAGTCCCTCACCCACAAGTTCAAGATCGAGGGTCACACAGGCTACATAACGGTGGGCCTCTACGAGGACGGCTCGCCCGCTGAGGTCTTCATCAGCATGGCCAAGCAGGGCAGCACCATCTACGGCCTGATGGAGTCCTTCGGCCGGGCCATCTCCTATGCCCTCCAGTACGGTGTGCCGCTGCAGGACCTGGTGCGCAACTTCAGCCATATGCGCTTCGAGCCCTCCGGCATGACGTCCAACCCTGAGATCCCGTTTGCCCAGTCCGTGATCGATTACCTGTTCCGCTGGCTCGCCTCGAAGTTCCTCTCGGCCGAGGAAGTCGAGCAGCTCGGCATTCTCACGCCGGAGGTAAAGCAGCGGATGGTCGAACGCCTGGATGGCGAGACCAGCGGCAATGGGCACAACGGTCATGGTGAGAGTCCCGCCGACGTGGTGCGAACAGGAGTCGCGCGGCTGAACGGTCAGTCGGACGCGCCCGCCTGCGCCGGCTGCGGCTGGATCATGGTTCGAAGCGGTACCTGCTACCGCTGTGAGAACTGCGGCAGCACAAGCGGCTGCTCGTAAAGGGAGGAGGGATAGCAGGAGGTAAGGTTGATGTTCAGAGGCAGGCCGAAGAAAAAGGGAAGCACGTAAGGATCACGAACGTTTGGAAAGGGGGCAACGACATGCCAGCACGAAGACGAAAGGCAGCGTCGTCGTCAACGCGAAAGACCACCGCCCGGAAGTCGCCCGCGCGCAAGACCGCGCGCAAGACCGCGCGCAAGACGACCGCGCGCAAGACGACGGCTCGCAAGAGCACGGCTGCAAAGCCGCGACGGCGCACCGCTGCTCGCCGGCGCTAAGCGTCGACGAGTCGTTAGTGAAAAACAACGCAAGATTGACGTAAGAATTGGCCACTCGCTGGTGATAACGGAGTAGGATATGCTCGCTCACCAGCCGTAAGGTTGGTGCGAGCAGGGATGCTTAGCTCGGTCCGTTTCGGCGGGCCACGCGGGCATCGTTACGGAGGGCGAACGGCCGCCGAACCACCACCCCGCCACCAGCACAAGGCGGCCTGCCACGAGGGGCGTCCCATGCTTCCCCCGGGACGCCCTTCCGTCTCTCCTGCAAATCGATGAACAATTTCAAGATTGGCGACCTCGATGTCCTCGTCGTTTCCGACGGCACGATCTCCGTGCCGCCCACCGTCTACTATCGCGGCACGAGCGAGGACGACTGGCAGCGCCACAAGCGCTGGCTCAACCACCAGGGCATCCTGGACTTCTCCATGGCTTGCTTTCTCGTTCGCTCCGGCGACCGCAAGGTGCTGATCGATACCGGCCTGGGCGCGAACAAGCTCTGGGACTACCAGGGCGGCTCGCTGATCCCGGAGCTTGCCGCCGCCGGCGTTCAAGCCGAGGATGTCGACACCGTCTTCGTGACGCATCTCCATATCGATCACTGCGGCACGTGCGCCGTTGAGGAAAGTGGCGAGCTGCGGCCGGCTTTCCCGAACGCAACGTATCGCTGGACGGCGGCCGAGCACGCGCACTGGCGACAAGCGGCCGGAAACCCCGGCCCCGGCTTCTCGATCAGCGCGCTGCTGGACACGCTCGAGGAGCGCTACGAGCCTGCAGATGGCGGCTCGGACATCGCTCCCGGCATCTCGGTCATCGATACACCGGGGCACACGCCCGGGCACGCCGGCGTTGTGCTCTCGTCAGGCAACGAGCGCGCGTTCATCCTCGGCGATGCGATCAGTTGCCCGGCGCAGCTCGAAGAGCCGGAGTGGTCCGGCCTGGGCGACATGGACCCGAAGCTCGCGCGACAGTCGCAGGAGGCCGTCGCGCGCGAGGCGGAATCGACCGGCGCGCTGCTGGCGACAGCGCACTTCCCGGGCCTCACCTTCGGGCGCGTGCTGCGCGGCGAAGGCAAACGCTACTGGCAGCCCATCGCGTAAGCAGCGGCGCGCAACCTACACGCCCCTCGTCGCGGCTCTTAGCCTCGGCAGCTTGATGACGGCCGAGCGCACACCGATGTCGCGCTGCTCGAAGAAGATCAGCGTCAGCGCCGAGAAGACGAGGAAGCACGCCATGAGGACGCCGAGCATTGGCCAGCTTACGCCGTCCGAGAGCACGCTCCTGCCGTTGTAGTAATGGAACGGTGATACCCACTGCAGCGGCCGGATGGCGCGCACCAGAGTCGCCAGGTAGTCGATGAAGTAGGTCAACACGGCCACGCCCGTCACGACGCCGGTCGCGATCCGCCTATCGGAGAGCGCGGCGCCGGACAGCATCGCCAAAGCGCCGAAGAAGAGGGTGATGGGTACGACGTTGGCGGTCGCCAGGAGCAGCCTGTCCCACCCGATGTCGATCTCGACGAAGGGTACGCTGGTCAGCCAGCCGAGCACGACGATGGCGGCGGCGACGCAGCTCGAGATAACGAACGCCGCGATCTTCTCGAGCGCGAGGCGTGAACGGCTGATCGGCTGGGCAAGCAGCAGGTCCATGGTGCCGCTCGCTTCTTCACCGGCCAGCGCGGACGTGCCGGCCATGATCGCGTAGATCACGAGGATGATCGGCGCCCAGCTGAAGAACTCCGCGGATAGAAAGCCTTCGGGCGATGCGATGTTGAGATCGCCGAGGAACGGCTTGAGCGCGTCGGGGATCTTGAAGTCTTTCAGCTGTTCCGCATAGCTTGGGTAGAGATATACGACGAACATCGCCATAAGGGCGAGACCGGCGCCGTACCAGAAGACCTGCCAGCGAAGGTCGCGCAGCGACTTCCAGAAGATGCTAAGCCGTGGCATACGCCTTCTCGTGCTCGATAGCTTTGCCTTCGGAATCTTGGTAGAAGGCGAGGAAGACCTGGTCCAAGCTCGGCTGCTCTGTGCGGAGGTCCTTCACCCGATAGCGGGCGATCGCCTTGAGCGCCGCATCGATCTGGTCCCGCACCTCGAGATGGATCAGCGTCCCATCGCGCCGGATCTCGCGCACTCCGGGAAGATCGAAGGCACCGGCGGGCACCGGCTCCGCAAACGTCACCTCGATGATGTGAAGCGACCTGCCTTTGATGACGCCAACTTCTTCGACGGCGACCATGCGTCCCCGGCGGATAATGCCGACGCGGTGGCACATGCGCTCGACCTCGCTCAGCACGTGCGAGGAGAAGAAGACCGTGGCGCCGGCAGATGCCAGCTCCGACAAGAGTTTCGAGACTTCCTCTTGGATGATGGGGTCCAGGCCGCTCGTCGGTTCGTCCAGTACGAGGACCTCGGGTCGATGCATGATCGCCAGCACGAGGCCCAGCTTCTGCTTGTTCCCCTTCGAGTACTCACCGACGACACGAGTCGGGTCGAGATCAACGCGATCGATGAGCCGTTTCAAGAACTTGCCATCCAGCGGCGCTCGTCTCAGCGACGCAAAGAGGTCGATGACCTGGCGCCCGGTCAGCGACTCGTAGAGCTTCAGCTCGCCTGGCAGGTAGCCCATCC
>JBGQHA010000026.1:0-13338 GCA_041497735.1 Dehalococcoidia bacterium
CAGGTGACCGGACGTCTTGATCACGTCATCCGCGCGGCCGACGAACCAAACGTATCCGTCGTCGTCCTGCCGTGCCAGGTCGCCGGTGAGATAATAGCCGCCGGCAAAGCACTGCTGGTAGCGTTCGGGCTCATTCCAATAGCCGCGGAACATCGAAGGCCAGCCCCGCCTGAGCGCCAGCTCGCCTTGCACATTCGGTTCGACCGGCTCCACTCGCCCATCCTCGGTCCGGCGCACGATTGCGGCCTCGATACCGGGCAGCGGGCGGCCCATGGACCCCGGCCGGATGTCCATCGACGCATAGTTCGCGATCATGATCCCGCCGGTCTCCGTCTGCCACCAGTTGTCGTGGAACGGACGGCCGTACGCCTCCACGCTCCAGAGCACCGCTTCAGGGTTGAGCGGCTCGCCCACCGACCCAAGGAAGCGCAACGGGCTGAGATCGTACGAGCGCGCCGTGTCCGCGCCCACCTTCATCAACATCCTAATCGCGGTCGGCGCCGTGTACCAGACGTTGACGCGCTGATCCTGCAGGATTCCGTACCAGCGCTCAGCATCAAAATCAGCCTCGTCGACGATGCTCGTCACGCCGTTCGTCAGCGGAGCGATGATGCCATACGACGTACCGGTCACCCAGCCGGGATCGGCTGTGCACCAGAAGATGTCTTCCGGGTGCAGGTCGAGCGCCAGCTTGCCGGTGATGTGATGCACGACAACCGCCTCGTGCACATGGATGGCGCCCTTTGGCCTCCCGGTTGTGCCGCTCGTGAAGTGGAGCAGCGCGTGATCTTCGGGATCAGTCGGCCCGATTTCGAAGCCGTCGCTCGCGCGCTCCATGATGTCGCGATAGCTCACTGTGCCAGGCAAATCGCTGCACTCCTGACTGTCTGCGACGACGATGACGTGCTCGAGCTCCGGCAGCTCGGCGCGGATGGCGGCAACCTTGCGTTCGTAGAGTGTGCTGGTTGTGACGAGCACCTTTGCTCCGCCGATGGCCATCCGGGCCCGGATCGGCTCCGGGCCGAAGGCGGAAAAGAGCGGACAGAAGACAGCCCTGCCTTTGAGCGTTCCCAGCGCCGCTACGTAGAGCTCGGGCAGCCGTCCCATGAGCGAGTACACGCGCTCGCCGGGCGCGACGCCGAGCGACGTCAGCGCGTTGGCAAACCGGTTCGTGAGACGAAAGAGCTGTTCGTACGTAAGGTCTTCCTGCTCTCCGTCTTTGCCCAGCCAGCGCAGCGCTACCTTGCTGCGGAGCGGCCCGTCAGCGTGGCGATCGACGGCTTCGTACGCGATGTTCAGGCCTCGTCCTGCCGGCAGGCCGCTGAGCTCGCGCCTCGCTTGCTCCCACGAGAAGTGAGTGCACGCCGCGGCGTAGTCGGCCAGGTTCGGCTGCAGGCCGTAGGGGCCGGCTGACGTATGGATTGTGTGAGGACCGGTCATAGTTCTGCCTGGTTCGTGCCTAGCCTATAGGTGAGCCGGCGCGCTCGACAAGGAGCCTAGGGTTCTTCTTCGAGGGCCGTTCGGCCTTGTTTCGGATGAATGAGGCCTAATGGCCCCCTGGCACGCGGGCCATCGGTCTCCATCGGCGCGTGGAGCCGAGTGGTAGCTTCTATCCGTGCTCAAGTGGGCTGTGCCTAAGGCGTACAGCCTCAACAGCTTGGGACCACTCAGGGAGGAGATAAGCAAATGGCAAGTAGATCTAGAATCCTGCTAGTCAGCATGGTCGCGGTGGTGGCCGCATTATCGTTTCTCGCCTACCGGCTGTAAGGGCGGGGGAGGCGGCGCCAAGAAAACGCCTACGCCGGGTGGGACGACGACGCCCTCGGCACTGAGCGGCAAGCTCGAGATCTTTAGCTGGTGGACCACCGGTGGCGAGGCCGCCGGCCTGCAAAAGCTCTACGATCTCTATAAGCCGACGTGTTCGAGCAACGTCACGATCACGAACACAGCCATCGCCGGCGGCGCCGGCTCGAACGCGAGGCAAGTGCTTACAACGCGGATGCTTGGCGGCGATCCGCCCGGTTCATTCCAGGTGCACATGGGCCATGAGCTGCTCGACACCTGGGTGACGACGAACTACATGGAGCCGCTCGACTCGCTCTTCCAGCAAGAAGGCTGGACGAGCAGCGTATTCCCGCAGGGCGTGCTCGACATCATCTCATACCAGGGCAAGCCGTACTCGGTGCCGGTCAACATTCATCGGGCGAACGTGCTCTGGTACAACAAGAAGGTCTTCCAGGACAACAACCTGCAGCCGCCAGCGACATTCGATGACTTCTTTGCCGTCGCGGATGCGCTCAAGGCCAAGGGTATTACGCCGCTGGCATTGGGAGACAAAGAGATCTTCGCGTCGGTACAGTTGCTGGAGACTGTGCTCCTCGGAACGCTTGGCCCGGACGCCTACAAGGGCCTCTGGACGGGCGCGACAGACTGGAACAGCGCTCCGGTGACGACTGCGATCAACACCGCCAAGAGGATGCTCACATACGTCAACGATGATCACAGCTCGCTGACGTGGGACCAAGCCAATGACCTCGTCATCAACGGCACGGCCGGGATGACGATCATGGGCGACTGGGTAGACGCCGACAACAAGGCGAAGAACTTCGCGGACTCCGGCTGGGTCCCATCACCGGGCACGTCCGGCATGTATGACGCGCTGTCCGACACCTTCGGGCTGCCGAAGAACGCGGCGGAGCAGCGCGAAGAAGCGCGCCGGCGTGAAGAACGGTTTCGGAAGGGCCGTCCTGCGGGGGACTTCTCGGGACGCATCGTGATCATCGTAGACGATGGGCTAGCGACCGGCGCCACGATGCGCGCAGCGGTGCGTTCGGCTCGAAGCGCACATGCAGCGCGAGTGGTCGTGGCGGTGCCGGCTGGATCGCAAGAGGCTTGCACTGCTCTAAGAAGTGAAGCTGACGATGTCGTGTGTCTGTTCGAGCCGGAGCCCTTCTGGGCCGTGGGCTTCTACTATGAGCAGTTCGGACAGACGGAGGATTCCGAAGTCCAGCAGATCCTTGCGGATGCGCACGCGCGGCGGCCGGTCCGCAGCCGGGCTGGCCCATGACAGCCTCGCCCGAACGGCGAGGGTCATTCACCATCGCCCTGACCGGGGATGTCATGCTCGGGCGGTTGGTAGCAGAAGTCATCGATCAGAAGGGTATGCGTACGTGTGGGGCGACGTCCTGCCTCGGTTGCGGGCTGCTGACGTGCGGCTGATCAATCTGGAATGCGCCTTGACACGGGAGACGCAGGAGGCGCCAAACGGAGCCTGTAAGGAGTTTCACTTTCGAGCGGGCCCGTCCGCCGTGGAAACATTGCGCGTGGCTGGCGTCGACTTCACCTCGTTGGCCAACAATCACGCGGGCGATTTTGGCAGCCGAGGTCTGCTGGAAACGATCGATGCGCTGGATGGCGCGGGCATTGGGCACGCCGGCGCCGGCGCCACGTGCGAGGACGCTGCCCGTCCGACTTTCCTTACGACACACGGTTGGCGTGTAGCCGTCCTTGCCTTCGCCGATCATCCGCGCGAGTGGGCGGCAACAGCAGACCGACCTGGCATCAATTACGTGAAGATCTCGACCGAGACAGAGCACTTTGCGCCTGTGCGAGCATCGATCGCGGCGGCGCGCGCGCAGGCAGACTTCCTGGTGTTTTCGATCCACTGGGGACCGAACATGCGTGAGCGACCAACGCAGGCGTTTCGTGGATTTGCGCACGCCGTGATCGAAGCGGGTGCCGACGTGTTTTGGGGACACAGCGCGCATGTTGTGCAGGGCGTCGAGATCTGGCACGGCAAGCCAATCCTGTACGACACTGGCGATTTCGTGGACGATTATGCGGTCGATCCTTGGTTGCGAAACGATCTATCAGCCTTGTTCGTCCTGGAGGTGTTGCCCCCAGATGTCCTTCGCTTAGAGCTTCTGCCGGTAGCGATCGATGAGATGCACGTGAGCTGCGCCAACGGGGACGAGCGCGCTTGGTTTATTGACCGCTTCGCACAGCGATGCGATGAGATGGGCACACAGATCGAGTTGGTCAACGAGCGCATCGCTGTGCCCATCCCTCGAGAGGTCAGGAGCCGGTGAAGCTTTCGTTGATCGCCGGCATGGCAAGCCAGGCGCTCGCTGCCCGCGTGGTGCTGGGTCTGGGCATAGAGGCCACGCGCTGCGAGACGAAGCCATTTCCAGACGGCGAGCTCCACGTAGCGCTACTAGATTCCGTTCGCGGCTCGGACGTGTTCATTCTCCAGTCGACGAGCCCGCCTGTGGAACAACACCTGCTGGAGCTCCTGCTCATCGCCGACGCGTGTCGCAGAGCGGGCTCCGGGCGTGTTACCGCCGTGATCCCATATTTCGGATACGCCCGGCAGGACCGGCGCGCCCATGGACGGGAGGCGGTGGGAGCTCGGCTCGTCGCCGACCTCATCCAAGCGAGCGGCGTCGAGCGGATCGTGGCCGTAGACGTGCACACTCCTGCAATCGAAGCCGTGGCCGGCATTCCCGTCGAGCACCTCAGCGCCGTCCCTCGGCTGCTCGAAACTGTGCGCCCGTTGTGCGACGAGAGAGCGGTGGTCGTCGCGCCAGACCTGGGGGCGGCGCGCCTCGCCGACAGCTATGCCGAGGCCCTAGGAGTCCCCGTGGCGGTCGTGCACAAGACCAGGATCTCAGGCGAGGAGGTGCGCGTCTCGCGGGTCACCGGGGACGTGAGCGGCCGGTGGCCGATCATTGTCGACGACATGATCACCACTGGCGGCACGATCGAGGCTGCGTACCATGCGCTGATCGCTGCCGGTTGTCAGTCTCATGCGCTTGTCGCAGTCACGCACGGCCTGTTTGCGGGCCGCGCGGCTGAGCGCCTCCAATCTCTCCCGCTGCGCGTGATCGTATCGGATAGTGTGGCGGTCCCGGAGCTGTCATTCCCACTGAGCGTCATCAGCGTGGGCGAACTGCTGGCGGAAACGATCCGGCGGCTCAACGAGGACCGTTCTCTGGCCGATCTCCTTGCTCGTGGCTAGCCTGTTGAAACACGAAGGCTCATTGAGAACATGCACCCGACCACGCGCACCCGACGCGAAGCTAGCCGGCGTCCTATGGCGAGCTAGGTGCGCTGGAAGGAACTGAGCCGGTGGCCGGCAGCGTCAAGAGGTCGCTCATTCTTTGTGTTGATTCACCGGCGCCGCTCCCGTTGCTTACGGTAGGCTTCCACAGCACCGGCGTAGTCACCTTCTCGCGCGAGCGCGTAGTACACGGGAACACGGTGGCGCCGGTAGAGGTTCCACGCTCGCCGCCAAAAGGCGTCTGTGTGTCCTTCACCGGCCCGGCCGACCCAGTGGGCCAGCTCGTGGCAGAGGACAAGGCGCTGGTCGATCGGATCCCTTCCAGCCACGATGGAGATGGCGCTGTCTTCCCCAGGGTTGCCGTCGCAGGCCGAACCGGCTGAGTGGAGCCGGCGCCAGGTGCGCCAGCGCAGCAATGGCGGGCGCCGGCGATGGAGTCGCGCCGTGTCACGCACGACGCGTTCGGCCCAAGCGGGAGCACTCACGTTAAGAGACCTTTCGCAACTATGCGTAACCCACGCCGCGCACTCAGCGCCAGAGCCCGCGGCGGCGCCGCTAAAGCAAGGGCGCCAGGAACCTCAGCTCGTCGGCCAGAAGACGGGTGATGAGGAAGTGCTCCTTCACATACACCCGACCCGTGGCACCCAGCTTTCGACCTTCTCGCGGGTTGCGCAGCAGATGTACGGTCTTCTCCACGCACTCATCGTTGGAGTCGATCAGGTATCCACCGGTGCCAGCCGGCATTTGGAGCGGGATGCCGCCCGCCCGGCCGGCGACGACAGGCGTCCCCTTCCACAACGTCTCCGACACGACCAGGCCGAACCCTTCACGGATCGACTTTTGAAGCACGACGTTGGAGCAGCATTGGAAGGCATTGACCTCCATGTTGCCGATGCCCGTGAAGTTCGTGAGCACGTGAATGTCGTCGTCCTCTTCCGTCTGTGCGACGATATCGTGATACATCCGCCACCCGTCCGGGTCGTCAAGCGCCAGCTGCCCGAGCAGTGCCAGCTGAACGTCGGGTACCTCATCTCGAATTCGCCGGTAGACCTCGATCACCCCGATAGGGTCCTTCCAGGGATCGAACCGTGAAGTCTGAGTAATCAGAGACCGCGTTAGGTCAATCCCTGTCCAATCGATGATCTGCTGGCAGAGATCCATGGGAGCGGTCATGTTCTTCGGGTTCAGGGGGTCGATGGCGGGCGGGATGATCACAATGTTCCGGCGGGCAAGCTCGTGCGGAACGAACTGCGGCATGGTGAAGACCAGCGCGTCGTACTCGGCGAGAAACGGTAACAGGAATGACAGGACATCAGGGTTCGGCTGGGACGTGTCGATGTGACAGCGCCATACCCAGCGCGCGTTGTTCCGGCCATGGAGCGCTCGCAGCGGAGCCGGCTGCGGGTCATGGACCACAACAACGTCATACTGCCGTTCGAGGAGGCTGGCGACTTGCTGGTTCTGCCGGAGGTAGATCGCCTTCGCTTCCTCGGTGAGCTGGAATGGCGCGCCCTGCAGAGCGTTATGAAATCCCTTCGTCACTTCGAAGAACTCTGGACTGCCCGGAATCACCAGCCAATCGGCCTTGATCTCAAGCGACCGATAGAGCGGCACCAGGGAGCGCAACAGCTCGGAAACACCGCCGCCATAGGTCGTGGAGTTCACGTGGGCGATGCGACAACCTCGAAGGGGTTTCGCCAGCGCTCGCAACTCCGCGATGCTCTCTGCGCCGACAATCTCTCCATATCGGTCGAGGTGCTTCGATCCTACGTCCACGCGATGTAACACGATGTCTCCTCTGCATGGCGCCGCCATTTCGAGATAGCGCTACTGGAAGCTGCCTCAGATTAGCTGCTTCGCAAGCTTCTGCACATCCCAACTTACGAACGCAGGCTCGTGCGCCCCTTCATCCGAATGGGCCACGAACAGGGGGCCAGGTGGCTCTGGCTGGCGGCTAACGCAGGCGGTACTTTGAATCCATGCCTATCGCTGAAGGATGCAGCGCAACGATCGAGAGCTTTGCACGTCATTCGCGGCGCTAATCTGGCGGAACGTCCTGACCCGCAAGGTCCGCTCAGACGCTCGCAGAGATCATAGAGGAGGTTGAAGGTGGCTAAGAAATTGGAGGCGCATAAGCATGCCAGGACGGTTCATGACCACGAACATGTCCATATCACGCGTCACTGCCGGGGAGGGGTGAGCGGAGCCGTCGAGCACCTTGTAGCCGCCCACGCGCATAGCCACAACCATTCCGGGTTGAGCACGCACATGGGCCTCACAAGAACGCGCAGCGGGAGCATCCGCATGAGGCCCACATACATGACCACGCCCACCCGACGCGCAGCTAGCGGCTCTCTTGCCCCGTTCCCGCGCCGCCGGGTGCGCCTTGGCCTGAGTTTACACTCGCGGGAGGTAAGATTGTGTTACCGCGACGTTTGCTTCTTGTCCTTGCGCTCGCCACGCTGACTTTTGAAGCCTGCGGCGGTGGTGGTGGAGAGAAGGCTACATCTACTCCTCAGCCTAGCTCGACCACCATCGCCACGACTCCGGCCGGCACTCCTCGGGCAACCCTGACCCCCGGCCCTCCGCTAACTCTAGCCATCAGCTCCGTGCTTCCCAATCCTGCAAACGTGGGAGATGAGGTGACTATCACGTTCAAGACCCAGCCGATGGCCCTCATCGGCTTCCAGATCACGGACGCGGCGGGCAACATCGCCTCCCAGAATGTGGTCACGGCCGGCGCTGATGGCACGGCCACGTTCGCGTACACTGTTGCCGAACCGAAAGGCACGTGGAACGTGGAGGCGGCGGCCGGGGCAACGGCCGCCGACCTCCTGCGGCTCCAGGCTTCGCCGACCCCCGGCCCGGAGACCGCCGACACGACGTTTGAAGTGCAGTAAGCGCGGGGACGAAGCGGGGCAGGCGGCCTGGACGAAGGCGAATCGCGGAAAGGAGGGCAAGCGTGTCATTCGCCGCGCTGATCTTGCGTAACGTTCTCTCGCGGAAGACGCGCTCGATATTGACTGCGGTAGCGGTGGCCGTCGGAATCACCACCGTCGTGGTACTGGGCGTGCTCACCCACAGTCTGAAGCGCACCGCGATCTCCGTGCTTCGCACTGGAACCGCCGACTTCACGGTCGCCCAGAAGGGCGTCTCCGACGTGCTTTACAGCTCCGTCGACCAATCCGAGGTCGACCAGATTCGCGCGCAGCCCCAAGTCGAAAGCGCCGTCGGCGTCCTCGTCGCCGCGATAGGCCTGGACAGCGACCACCCGTTCTTCCTCGAGCTCGGCATGCCCCCCCAGGATCTCATGCCCTTCGGCGTCCAGATCGTCGACGGCAGGGCGTACAACGCCGACGCCACAAACGAGATCATGCTCGGCTATCGCGCCGCGCGCGACTTCCACAAGTCGGTCGGCGATACGTTCACCATCGAAGGCACGACGTTCAACATCGTGGGCATCTTCTCCACCGGCCAGGTCTTCGGCGATCAGGCATCGATGATGCCGCTGCCTACCCTCCAGGCGCGCGAACGCAAGCCGAACACTGTCACGCTCGTCTTCATCCAAGCAATGCCTGGTGCGGACATCGACTCGCTCCGCAAGAGCATCGAGCATGACATGCCGGAGCTCGCTACGGTGCGCACCGCATCCGAGTTCGGTCGTATCGACCGCAACCTCTCTCTCATCAGCGCCGCCAACGTCGGCGTTTCGTTGCTCGCCCTCGTCATCGGCGCGATCGGCGTGATGAACACCATGATCATGTCCGTCTTCGAACGGACGCGGGAGTTCGGCGTCCTGCGCGCGGTCGGCTGGACGAGGCGCCGCGTGCTCGCCCTCGTCTTAGCCGAGTCGCTGGTGGTAGGGCTGACCGGTGCGGTCATCGGCGTGATAGCCGGGGTGGTCGCCATCGAGCAACTCGGACGCGTTCCAGAGCTCGTCGGCGTGTTTCAGCCCGACTACACCGTCGACATCTTCGCGCGCGCGCTCGGCATCGCGGTCGGCATGGCGTTCATCGGAGCGCTCTATCCCGCTGTTCGGGCGGCTCTGCTTCTGCCGCTGAATGCGCTGCGACATGAATAACGCCGACGCCAGCCATCCGGCGATCCGCACGATCGATGTCGTAAAGGTGTTCGACGGCGGCCTCGTCCGCGCTCTGGACGGCGTCAGCCTTGCAGTACAGCGGGGAGAATTCGTGGCGGTGATGGGGCCTTCGGGCTGCGGCAAATCGACACTCCTGCACCTCATTGCCGCCTTGGATAAGCCAACGTCCGGCGTGATCGAGGTGAACGGCCAAGATCTGCGCTCGTCGGTTAACCTTGATCGGTTCAGGCGCAACGAGATCGGGCTGGTGTTTCAGTTGCACAACCTGCTGCCTCATCTCACAGCGCTCCAGAACGTTGAAATCGCGATGTTCAGCAACGGACGGGGACATGGCGAGCAACGCGCTCGTGCCAGAGAGCTGCTACAGGCGATGGATCTCGAGAAGCGGGAGCACGTCGCCCCTCCGAAGTTGTCGGGAGGCGAGCGGCAGCGGCTTGCGGTGGCGAGAGCCCTCGCGAACGATCCGCCGATCCTGCTGGCCGACGAACCGACCGGGAGCCTTGATACGGCTGCCGTGGAGAACTTCCTCGGCCTGCTGCAAAGGATCCGTCAGGAGCGTCACGTCACCGTCCTATTAGTGACGCATGACACGCACGTTGCGGCGGCCGCGGACCGAGTCGTTCACATGCGCGACGGCCGGATCGTTTCCGAGCAGGCTGCGTAAACGAATAGACTAGGCAACGAAGAGATGGCCAATGTCATCATCATGGGCGCGGCCGGCCGGGACTTTCACGACTTCAACGTCTATTACCGCGAGCGCCCGAGTGACCGCGTCGTCGCGTTCACGGCTGCCCAGATCCCGAATATCGCGGGCCGGCGCTACCCGCCTGAGCTCGCCGGCCCCGCCTACCCCGAAGGCATCCCGATTCACCCCGAGGAAGACCTCGAGCGCCTGATTGCCGCGCACGACGTCGACCAGGTCGTCTTCGCCTACAGCGACATCTCGTATGGCGAGCTGATGCACAAGGCCTCCCGGGCGCTGAGCGCCGGCGCCTCGTTCGGGTTCCTCGGTCCGCACGCGACGATGCTTCCGGCAGGAAAGCCAGTCGTGTCCGTGTGCGCCGTACGCACCGGCGCGGGGAAGAGCCCGCTCGTGCGCAGCGTCGTCAGGGTGCTTCGCGATCGTGGCTTCACCCCAGCGGTCGTGCGCCACCCGATGCCGTACGGCGACCTGCAACACCAGATCTGCCAGCGCTTCGCTACGCTGAGCGATCTGGAGCAGCAGTCCTGCACGATCGAGGAGCGTGAGGAGTACGAGCCGCACATCAGAGAAGGAACCGTTGTCTACGCCGGCGTCGATTACGCGCGGGTGCTGGCGCAGGTGGAGCGGGAAGCGGACGTGATCGTCTGGGACGGCGGTAACAACGATCTGCCGTTCTTCCAGCCAACGATTCACATCGTCGTCGCCGATGCGCTCCGGCCCGGCCACGAGCTCGCCTACTTTCCCGGCGAGGCGAACGCGCGCATGGCGCACGCCTTCGTGATCAACAAGGTCGACGAGGCGAGCGAGCAGGATGTCGCGGCTGTGCGCAGGAACCTTGTGTCGCTTAACTCGGCCGCTCCGATCAGCGAAGGCGTCTTGCGGCTCGCCGTGCCGGACAGCGCGGTACTCCAGCGCAAGCGGGTGCTGGTGATCGAAGATGGGCCGACTATCACCCACGGAGGCATGGCGTCCGGCGCCGGCCTGCGCGCTGCCGAGCGCTTCGGCGCCGTGCCGGTCGATCCGCGCCCGTGGGCCGTCGGCAGCATCGCAGCCGCCTACGAGACGTACCCGCACATCGGGCCGGTGCTGCCAGCCCTGGGGTACGATGACGAGCAGCTACGCGAGCTGGGCGAGACCATCCGTGCCGTGCCCTGTGACGTGATCGTCGTCGCCTCGCCGGTCGACCTGCGCCGGCTGATCTCGTTCGACCGCCCCGCTGTTCGTGTGAGCTACGACTTTGAGCTCGTCGCCGGCCCGACGCTTGAGCAGATCCTCGAGCCGCTCACGAACGATGAACGCGGGGCGATCTCTTGAGCGGCGCCCCTCGACGAACGAATCGCTGGCTTGTTGCCGTCGGCGGCAATGCCCTTGCCGACCCGCGCGATCCAAGTGATCTGTCGCGTCAGGACATACACGCTCGCGAGCTCGCCGGGCCGCTGGCGAGCCTTCTGGCGCAAGGTCAAGAGCTCGTCATCGTGCACGGCAACGGTCCGCAGGTCGGCGCCCGCATGATCCAGAACGACGCGGCGCGCGATCAGGTACCGATGTCATCACTGGCCGTCTGCGTCGCCGAGACGCAGGGGCAGATCGGGCACGTGCTCGCGCTCGCGATCGCGGATGACTTTCGCAAGCGCGGCGTCCAGCGACGCGTAGTTGCGCTGCTCACGCACGTGCTGGTGGACCGAAAGGCGCCGGAGTTCCTGCGGCCGGACAAACCGATCGGCCCGATTTACGCTGAAGAGCCGGAGCACCATCCATCCACGGCGTTCGCGCAACTGGCGGGCGGCGGCTGGCGGCGGATCGTGCCTTCGCCGCGGCCGCTCGCCGCGCTGGAGGCGGATGCCGTGCGTCTGCTGATCGATGCCGGCTCCTGCGTCATCGCCGGCGGCGGCGGTGGCATCCCTCTCACCGAGGGTCCCGCGGGCCTCCAGAGCATCGATGCCGTTGTGGACAAGGACTACGTCGCCGAGATCCTGGCGACGGCCATCGGCGCGGCGAAGCTCGTCGTCCTTACCGACGTGCCGGGCGCCGCTCTCTCCTACGCGACGCCCGCTCAGCGCTTTCTCGATCGCATGACAGTCGACGAAGCGCGTCTGCACTTACAGCACGGCGAGTTCGCACCCGGCTCGATGGCGCCCAAAGTGGAAGCCTGTATCGACTTCATCGTGAACGGCGGCGAAGAGGCCGCCATCGCCGCGATCTCCGACGCGTCTCGCGCATTCGCAGGGACAGCCGGCACCCGCATCACCGCCGCCTGACCGCACAAGAGAGGAGCCGTATGCCAACGGCTCCTCTCGTCTGCTCCGGCGCCCTTTCCCTTCACCGCTTCCGGCACTTCCGTACCGAGTGGGCGTCGCCTCCGGAACTCTGATCCGGGGGTCCTCCGCCCGCACTCCGCGCCTTCGAGCGTTGTCTTTGCTGCGGAACTACGGGTCAGGGCGCCGGGTTGCCTGCGGCTTCACGCCGCGGACTCACACGCTGGACTCACCTCACTTGCACCTTGGCCGTGGCCGGCTTTTCGATCGCCGTAGGCTTCGGGATCACCACCTCCAGGATGCCGTCCTGATAGGTTGCCTCGATGGCGTCTGCCGTGACGCCCTCGGGCAAGGTGATTGCGCGGGAGAACTCGCCGGTGGCGCGCTCTGCGCAGTAGTAGTGCTCTTCTTTGACTTCCTTCTCTTCTTCGCGGTGCCCGCGGATGACGAGTGTGTCCTCTTGGACCTCGACCTCGATGTCTTCGCGCTTGATGCCAGGCAGGTCGAGCCGGATCACTGTCTTGCCCTCCCGATCGAAGACATCCATGTCCGGCATCCACGCTTCCTCGCGCCAGAGGGCCGGGAACCCACGCAGGAACCGCCGCCGTGGCCGGAACCCTCGCATCGCGCGGTCGAAGAACCTGTCCAACTCATCCGGCCACAATCCCAGAGGCCTCTTGTGCTCTCGAACCGCCACTCCCTGCTCCTTGCCGTTCGCCGCCATGATGTCACTCTCCTTTCGTTAGTTTGCTAGTCTGCACCGGTACGAGCGTAGTCTTCCCCTGACACGGACGCTAGAGCCGTGAAGCCCAAAGCTCAGGGGCCGTTCGGCCTCACTCGAGCCAAGGCCAACAGCAAACCCGAGCGCGCCTGGCGCAATCAGGCCGTTCGGCCCGCGCCATAGAGCGCTTCGGGCCTTGGAGCCGCTGCCGAAGTTCGCATACCCTGGCATTAGCCGCCCACGGCGGCTAGCAGCAGGCGTGAGGATACAGGGAGGACGGCCATGATACGACGAATATTGGTGCCGCTGGACGGATCGAAACTCGCCGAGAGCGCGCTCGTCATCGGCGGCGACCTGGCCGAGAGCCAGCCGGCGACGCTCGTCATCGCGCGCGTCGTGTGCCCGCCGGTCGCAAGCGAGTTCTACGCGCCGAGTCTCCTGCGCCAGCTGGGGGAAGCACAGAACAAAGAAGCGAAGGCCTACCTCGCGGCGACCGCC
>JBGQHA010000027.1:0-13261 GCA_041497735.1 Dehalococcoidia bacterium
ACACCGGACGCAATTCCTGCGGTCTCACCAGGCTACAGCCCGGCCTTCGCTTGGCGCCGCAGCCCCTCAGGTATGATGGTTCCGGCCATGATCCGGGGACTATTCTCGCGCGACCGCCACGATTACGAGGCGAACGTCTGGAAGTCGTACGCCTTCCAGCTTCTGTACTCGTTCCAGCTCTGGTGGCCGATCTGGGTCATCTACCTCACGGACTACCGCGGCTTCTCGCTAACACAGGTGGGTACCCTGGAGGCGATCTTCTGGGTCGTGATCATCTTCAGTCAGCTTCCGACTGGGCTGATCGCCGATCGCTTCGGGCGGAAGACGTCGCTGATGCTGGCGGGCGCGTTCACGACCGCAGCGATCCTCGTCTTCGGCATCGCCGCGAACTACTGGGTCGTGCTCATCTCGTACGTGGTGTGGGGCATCGGGCTGACGTTTGCATCCGGCGCGGACGCCGCGCTCGTGTTCGACAGCCTCAAGGCCGTCGGGCGCGAGCACGAGTACCAACGCGTGGCCGGCATCGGCTGGGGGATGTTCTCGCTCGGGACGCTGGCGGGGCTGCTGCTGGGCGCGCCGCTGGCGGCGATGACGAACCTCTCGTTCCCCGTAGTCATCAGCGCCGTGACGTGCGGCCTGACGATCGTCGTGGCGTGGTCGTTCGCGGAGCCGCCGATCCACGAAGGCGAGCGGCCGGGTTATCGAGAGCTCGTCGTCGAGAGCGCACGCACAATCTGGCGCTCGCCCTCGGTGCGATCGATGCTGCTGCTGGCGGCGCTGCTGATGGCGAGTGTGAACGCGACGATCGTCTTCAGCCAGCCCTTTCTGGACCAGCACGACGTGCCTGTGCGGCTGTTCGGTCTGGTGCAGACACCGATGCGCGTAGCCGCGATGATCGGCGCCGTGATCGCGTACCGTGTGACGTCTCGGCTCGGCATGCGTTGGACGCTAGCCGGCGCCGCATTGGTCACGGTCGCCTCGTACGCGTTGCTGGGCGGCTGGAACTCCGTGTATGCCTTCGGGGCGACGACAACGGTGCTGCTGGCGAACGGGATGATCGTGCCCGCGACGACCGACTACCTGAACCAGCGCATCCCGAGCAGCCAGCGCGCGACGATCCTCTCGGCGCGACAGCTCATAAGCAGCATCGTCATCGCAGCCGGGCTGCCGGCGCTGGGAGCGATCGCGGACCGCGCATCGCTACAGGCGGTGTTCTGGTGCTCGTCCGCCTTCCTGGGCGTCACGGCCCCGCTCGCGCTGGCGCTGTGGCTGCGCGCGGATGCCGGGGAGCCATCGATAGCGCCTACGCCGATCGAGCCTGAGGTCGCGCCGGCGCGCTAGCCGACAGCGCCCTTCTCGCGCAACGAGCTGATGGCTGCAGCATCGAAGCCGAGCGAGGCGAGTATGTCGTCGGTATGCTGGCCGGGCGCGGGCGATGTCGAGCGTACGGCGCCCGGCGTCTCCGAGAGCTTGGTGCCGATACCGATCTGCTTGACGCCCTCGACGTCGATCACCATGTTGCGCGCCAGGTTGTGCTCGTTCGCGAGCGCCTCGTCGAGGCTGAGGATGGGCGCGACGCAGATATCGGTCTGCTTGAGGATCGCGAACCACTCATCGCGCGTCTTCGAGGCGAACTGCTGGCGAAAGTGGGCGAAGATCTCATCGCGCTTGGCGGAGTCGTACTGGTGCGGAATGAAGTCTTCACGGCCGAGCGCCTTGCACAGGTTCACCCAGAAGTGCGGCTCCAGGCTGCCGAGGCTGATCCACTTGCCATCGGCGCACTGATAGACATTGTAGTGCGGCACGCTGCCGTTGAGCACCGTCGCGCCGCGTTCCGGCGCGCGGCCGTTCGTGAAGTAGCCGCTCACGATCATCGAGAGCAGGTAGAGGACGCCGTCCGACATGGCGATGTCGACATATTGGCCGCGACCCGTTCGCTCGCGCGCGTGCAGGGCGGCGAGGATGCCGTACGCGGCGTGCAGGCCGCCACCGGCGAAGTCGGCGATGATGTTCATCGGAATGGCGGGGGGCTCGCCGGGCCAGCCGATCATGCTGAGCGCGCCCCCGACCGAGATGTAGTTGATGTCATGCCCGACGAGATTCACGTAGGGGCCGGTCTGGCCATAGCCGGAGAGCGAGCAATAGATGATGCGCGGGTTCTTCGCGCTGAGCGTCTCGTAGTCTACGGCCAGGCGTTTGACGACGCCGGGCCGGAAGCCTTCGAGGACGATGTCTGCCGTTTCGGCGAGGCGGTAGAAGATGTTGCGCGCCTCTTCATCGCGCAGGTTGAGGACGATGCTGCGCTTGTTGCGCCGGAGCGCATCGCGCGGGTCGCCGGCGGGCATGCCGCCCTGCCCTGCCTTGCTGTCGGCCGGCGGCTCGACGACGAGGACATCGGCGCCCATATCGCCGAGCAGCATGGAGCAGAAGGGCCCGGGCGCGAGCCGGGAGAGATCGAGGATACGGATGTCATCGAGCGCGAGCATGGCGAGAGGATAGCAGGAACACGGAACCAGGAACCAGGGACGACGGCACCCGCAGGCTCGCCACGCAGTCCGTGGTGATATACTGCGCGACTGTCGTTAGTTCTCCAGAAGGGACGGAAGAGTGGCAGACAAGCTCAGCATCATTGCGTTGCTGGCCGCGGCTGTGGCGCTCGGCGCGCCGATGCTCGTGCTCGCTCGCAGCCGGCCAGCGGCCAGGCGGGCACTGGTGGCGCTCGCGATCCTTCTCGCGTTTGCGCTCGGCGAGCTGTTGCTGCTCAGACATCTCACCGTGTTCGGCGCACTGCTCTTCATCTTGGGAGCAGCGCTCTTCGTGCTGGGCAGGCCCTGGTCGTGGGCGGAAGCCGAGCCGTCGCCGCCGCGCGGATACCACCGTCTTCTCATGATCGCGCTCGTTATCGCGGCGATCGGCGTAGGAGCCGGGCTGCGATTCTGGCGCCTGGGCGACATCCCGTACGGCATCGAGCAAGACGAGATGGCGTGGACGGTCGGGGCGGCACACGCGACGTACTCGGACGCGTACGACGAGGTCAACGTGCAAACGTACAGCTTCCAAAGAGATCTTCTGCCAACGTCTTCCTTCCAGGAGCGGCTCTTCTTTGACCGCTTCGGCATGAGCCTTGGCACGGCACGGTTGGAGAACGCGGTGTTCAGCACCGCGGCAATCGTGGTCTTCTATCTGCTGGTCTCTCGGCTTGCCGGCGGCACCACAGCGCTGATTGCGACGCTCTTGCTCGCCATCTCGACGCTGCACATTGCATCGGCACGCCAGGCACATGTCGAATCGCACGTCCTCTTCTGGGTCGTCCTCTCGTACCTGCTCTTCTGGCTGGCGGTACGCCAGCGCAGCCTCGCGCTCTCGCTCGCGACGGGAATCAGCATGGTGCTGGGGCTCTGGACCTACGAGACCTACAACATGACGGTTGCCGTTATCGTTGGCTCGTTCTTCTTGTTCGCGTTCAGTGACAGGAAGCGCTGGCGGTTCCACATCCAGAGCATGGCGCTGCTGCTGTTACCACTCGCTCTCATCACGCGAGAAGAGATCCGCCACGCAGGAGCGCGCCGCTCCTTCCAGTTCTCGAGATTCGACGCGATGCGCGCGTCCCTGCACGGACCGATCTGGGAGCGAGCGTGGCACATCCTTAGCTACTTCGGCGACAATCTGCGCACGCTGTTCGAGAACGTGTTCGTCAGGCAGACCAGCCCGGGGTTCGAGTTCCCCATGATCCGGACCGCCGGGCCAATGGTCATGGCAGCGGTGCTGCCGCTGGCGGCGCTGGGCGTGCTGCTGATCCTGCGCGCGCCGGCACGCAGGGAACACATCTTTGTCCTGCTTTGGATGGCTCTTCAGCTGCTGACTGTTCCCATGGTTCTGGGAGTCGGATGGGGACGGGTGCTCTTGCCCGGCGTGCTGGTCTTGTTCGTCCTGGCGGGCACAGGAGGAGCCTTTCTTCTCAAGCGGCTCGCTTCTGCCTACGGACGTCAATCATGGGTTGTCGCGGGCACAACGCTCGTGCTCGGTGTGGCGCTCGTCGCCGTGGGCGCGCGCGCGTACTTCTACGAGGTACAGGACCCGGAGGACCGCGTCATCCGCCGGGAGGTCGTCGACACCATATCAGCCCAGCGTGACACATCGGCCTTCGTCATGATCCCCAGCAAGTCAGGGCAGATCACCCCGCGCGAGGGCTTGCTCCGCCCATCCGCGGCCGACATGCGCTTCCTGCTCGGGAAGCCGCCGGACCTGGCGGCGGCAGAGAAGCGCTTCCGCTATGCCAACATTGACGACCTCCTCAAGCAGGTACAGTCGACGCACTGGACGTCCGGTCCTCTCGACATCTTGATGCCGCACCGGAACCAAGATCCGCGCCTGCCGGTGCCGCCGCAAGAGGCCGGCGTCCGCGACTGCTACGACGTGAAGGCGATCTCGACGGGCAAGTACGTCGACATGCTGCAGATCACAGAGGAGTCCCTGGCGAACCCTCATTGCGACGCCTAACGAGGCAAGGGCGCGGCTGAGCGCCTAGTGACGCTCGGTGCGAGTGCGAAACGAGCGGCGCTCTTCGTCGCTCATGTTGATGAAGAACTCACCGTTCTTGGCGATGAAGCTCTTCCACTCCTCCGGTACATCGTCCTCGTAGAAGATGGCGCTGACGGGGCAGACGTTGACGCAGGCCTCGCAGTCGATGCAGATCTCCGGGTCGATGTAGTACTGCTCCGCCTCGTCCGTCGTGTGGATGCAGTCCACGGGGCAGACGTCGACGCAGGTGGCGTCCTTCACGCCGATGCAGGGCTGCGTGATGATGTAGGCCATTACGCCGGTCCCTCGCCCGCCGACGGGCTGAACGCAGATGCTTGCGTGGGCGGACGCACGCCCGTCTTTTCCACCTCGACATCGCCGTAGACGCGGGCCTGACAGGCGAGGCGCAGCGGCTTTCCCAAGACGGCCGGGCCGCGCTCCTCGACGAGGACCTTGGACTCCGAGCGGCTGCGGGGCGAGAGGTGGTCCAGACCATTGATCACCGTGCAGAGGCAGGTGGTGCAGCGCCCCTCACCGCCGCAGGTTGTCGGCCAGTAGTAGCCGGCGGCGCGAGCGGCCTCCATAATCGTTTCGCCTTCCGGCGCTTCGAGGACGATGTCGAGGGGGCGCACGATGACCTTCGGCATGGCTGTGTGAAGCTAGTTTAGCATATGTTCAGTTGAGAAACGGCGGATCGGCTGTTGGCCGATGCGCCGCCAACGCTATACAATACACTCCGCTTACAGGGATCTACGCATCGCAAAGGAGTTTCGGAATGGCCCGCAAGAACGGCGCCGCCGAAGGCTTCGTGCCTGTCGCCGGCTACACGATCACCGTACGCGCTCAGTACCCGAACAAGCCGGGGATGCTGGGCCGGCTCGCGACGACGATCGGGGAGGCCGGAGGTGACATCGGGGCGGTGGACCTGGTGCGAACCAATAGCATCCGCATCGTGCGCGACATTACCGTCGGCGCCCGTGACAATGAGCACGGGCGCTGTATTGTTGAGGCGCTCCGTTCAATGAAGGGCGTCGTGATCCGGCGGGTCACCGACCCGGTGTTCCTAGCGCACGACGGCGGAAAGATTGAGATCCACAACAAGATGGCTCTCTCTGGCCGGGGCGACCTGTCGCGCGTATACACGCCCGGCGTCGCGCGCGTCTGTCTTGCCATCCGGGACAAGCCGGAGGCGGTCTTCAGCCTGACGATCAAGAAGAACAGCGTCGCGGTGGTGACGGACGGCACGGCCGTGCTCGGCCTGGGCGACATCGGCCCGGAGGCGGCGATGCCGGTGATGGAAGGCAAAGCGATGCTCTTCAAGGAGTTCGGCCAGGTGGACGCTTGGCCGATCTGCTTGGACACGAAGGACGTCGACCAGATCGTGAACACCGTGAAGTACATCGCCCCCGCGTTTGGCGGCATCAATTTGGAGGACATCTCAGCGCCGCGCTGCTTCGAGATCGAGGAGCGCCTTAAGAAAGAGCTCAGCATCCCAGTCTTCCACGACGACCAGCACGGGACGGCGGTCGTCACCCTCGCGGCGCTGCTCAACGCCGTGAAGATCGTCAAGAAGAATATGGAAGACCTGCGCGTCGTGGTCTGCGGCATCGGCGCGGCGGGCGTTGCGTGTACGAAGATCTTCATGTCGGTTGGGATCACCGACATCATCGGCTGCGACAGCAAGGGCGCGATCTACGAAGGGCGCAAGGAAGGCATGAACCCAGTCAAGGAATGGTTCGCGAAGACGACGAACAAGCGCAAGCTGCAGGGCAGCTTGAGCGACGTGATGGAAGGCGCCGACTTGTTTCTGGGCGTCTCCGGCCCGAACGTGCTCACCGTCGCCGACGTGAAGAAGATGGCGAAGGACCCGATGGTCTTCGCGATGGCGAACCCCGACCCGGAGATCCGGCCGGAGGAGGCCGGCGAGCACGTGCGCGTGATGGCGACGGGCCGCTCCGACTATCCGAACCAGATCAACAACGTGCTCTGCTTCCCGGGGCTCTTCCGTGGCACGCTCGACGCGCGCGCATGGGACATCAACGAAGAGATGAAGATCGCCGCGGCGCATGCGATCGCGGAGTCCGTCGCGAAGAGCGAGCTGAGCGATGAGTACATCATCCCTTCGGTGTTCAACCGGGCTGTCTTCCAGAGAGTAGCGAAGGCGGTTGCGGACGCAGCGTACGCGTCGGGCGCGGCGGAACGGCATCGAAAAGTACACCCCGTCTACATCTAGCGACGACCTCTCGTAGTCGCTCGACGTTCGAAGCTCGAAGTTCGACGGGAGACCGCCAGCGCGGGTTTCATCTCCGCCCCCCGCTGAAAGGGGGTGGCTAGTGTAATTCACCCTACCTCTGGCCTATCCTGAGCCTGCTATGGCGACCCGCGGCCGGCCACCACATCCTGACATCCTCACTCCGCGCGAGTGGGAGGTCTTCGAGCTCGTCCGCGAGGGCCTCAACAACCGCCAGATCGCCAAGCGCCTGGACATCACACGTGCCGCCGTCAAGTACCACGTCTCGGAGATCCTCGGCAAGCTCGCCGCAGTTAGTAGGGAAGAAGCGTCGGCCTGGGACCCCCGTCAGCGCCCGGACTGGACGCCGCGCTGGGACCCCACCCGTCGGCCCGCCTGGGCGACGGCGCTCGCGCCGCTCGGTCTCTTCTGGCGCCGGCTCACGGGCGGCCTGGCGCACTCGGCCGGCGCGCTAGGGACGCTCACGTCAGTTGCGCTCGGCGTCGCGCTCGTGGCCGGTGTCACCACCCTCGCCGTGCTGGTCATGCGCACCCGCGGCTCCTCGAACGATGCGAGCGTCGTAGTCCAATCGACGTCTGCGGGCAAGATCGCCTTCATGACTGACCGCGAGGGCAACCGCGAGATCTATGTGATGAACGCCGACGGCTCCGGCCAGACCAACCTCACCCACGGCCCCGGCGGCGAGGACAACTTTGGCGCTTGGTCGCCTGACGGCTCCCGCATCGCCTTCACCTCCAACCGCGACGGCAACAACGAGGTCTACGTCGTGAATGCCGACGGCTCCGGCCTCACCAAGCTCACCAAGAACCCGGGCACCGACGGCTTTGGCGCTTGGTCGCCCGACGGCTCCCGCATCGCGTTCAACTCCAACCGCAACGGCAACTTGGACATCTACGTCATGAACGCCGACGGCTCCGGCCAGACCCGCCTCACCAACAACCCCGCGCTTGACATTTTTCGCGCCTGGTCGCGCGACGGCTCCCGGATCGGGTTCATCCGTTGCTCCCCCGAGAACGGCTGCGAGGACGGCACGTACTACGTCATGGCCGCCGACGGCTCCGGCCTCACCAACCTCACCAACATCCCCGGCGACGACGGCATGCGCGTGCTCGTGAACAGCTTGCGCGCGGTGGAGTCTGCGGTAGCCTGGTCGCCCGACGGCTCCCGTATCGCCTTCATCTCCAACCGCGACGGCAACAGCGAGATCTACGTCATGGCCGCCGACGGCTCCGGCCAGACCCGCCTCACCAACAACCCCGGCGACGACCGCGGGCTAGCCTGGTCGCCCGACGGCTCCCGCCTCGCCTTCACCTCCAACCGCGACGGCACCCAGATGGAGATCTACGTTGTGGCCGCCGACGGGTCGAACGTGACCCGCCTCGCCAACTTCACCAACACCTCCGTCGCCGACTGCCCCCCTGACAACGTCTGCCCCGACGCGGACGTCTTCGTGCTCGCCTGGTCGCCCGACGGCTCCCGCATCGCCTTCAACCTCATCCACACCGACGTGGCATACAAGATCCACGTCATGAATGCCGACGGCTTCGGCCTCACTAGCCTCAGCGACCCCACCAAGGAGCAACCTGTGGAGGTTTCGCCCGCCTGGTCGCCCGACAGCTCCCGCATCGCGTTCCTCACGGGGCGCGACGGCAACCGCGAGATCTATGTTATGAACGCCGACGGCTCCGGCCCGACCAACCTCACCAACAACCCTGGGGAGGACTACGACCCCGTCTGGTCGCCGGCGCAGTAGGGCCCTACGGGCGCCGCGCGCGCCGTCGCGGACGCGGCGTACAAGTCGGGCGCAGCGGAGCAGCACCGCAAGGTGCACCCGGCGTAGATCTAGTGCAAGCGTTACTCTTCCCACCCGCCCGCCCAGGAGAGTCTTGAAATTCTGGGGGACACCCCCAGACCCCCGGCAGCGGGGCTCCGCCCCTCTGCATTCCCCGTTATCGTGCCGGCAGCGGCGAGGCGAAGCGGAGCATGAAGCCGTCCGGGTCGGCGACGATGAAGTCGCGCAGACCGTAGTCGCGGTCCGCGATCTCCTGGCTGATCGGCGCGCCGGCGGCTTTCGCCCGCTGGTACACGGCATCGACGTCATCCACCATGATGCGGATGTTGAGGCCGACGCCGCGCGGGCTCACATTCCACCGCTCGCGTGACGTCTGCGCTTCTGCAGCGAGCAGGACGTGCACGTCTTCGCGCAGTGCGATCACCGCAAAGTCAGGTTCCTGTCGCACGACTGTGAATCCGAGGCGCTCGTAGAACGCGATCGAGCGCTCGATGTCGCGCACGAAGAACTCCGGCGCGACTGGGACGAGGCGCTCGCTCTCTGGCATCAGTTGCGATGAAGCAGCTGCGCCGCGTCGCGGGCGGCGGCCGGGAAGGCTGGGCTGGGGTTAACCTTGTGCTCGCGCAGGCAGGCCTCGGAGAATTTGATCGCGTGCTCATCGCCGGTCGCAACGGCCTGATCGATGATGTCGTCCCAATCCAACGGCTGCGGCTCGACCGTAACCGGCGGCGCCGTCGCGAACGCGGAGTACAGCGCCGCAGACGCCTGCCACGCGTAACGCAGCGCAAGCGCCGCAGTGTCATCGCTGAGGTACGGCGCGAGGAGACGCACGGCGCTGGGGCCGGTGACGGCGTGGATGAAGTGGATCACAAGCCTGTGGTTCGCGAGATACACGCGCGCGAACGTTTCGGTCAGGTCTGAGAGAAACGCGGAGCCATCGCCGGCGCTGTCGACGAGATCGATTGCGCCAGCGAAGGGCGCGAAGTCGCGCAGCGGCGCGAGGCCGTTGGTGATTGTGTTACGCAGGAGGCGCCGATCTTCCGGCAGCAGCTCCAGCCTGCCGACTGCGTGCGACGGCAGCAGCGCCTGCGTGGACGGGGAAGGCGCGCCGGGCAGAAGCGCGTAGCGCGCGGCCCAGTAGCCCAGACCCTCCGCGAGCTCATGCCGCCGGAGCGGCGTCTCGCCGCCCTCGAGCGAACGTGCGGCGTGTCCGGTGCGGATGACGCCATGCGTCGCGCTGGCGATAATGCCCGGCGCGAGCACAGCGACCCATTCGTCAACTACTTCGCGCCATGGCCGTTCCGCCAGCTCGCGGCCGAAGAAGGCGACCCAGTCACCGACGCGCGCGCCGTCGCCGAGCGCCTCGCGCCAGTTCTCGCGTGAGATCCGATTTCGTTCGTCAGGGTGCTCCTGTAAGCGCGTACGATACTTCTCAACCCAAGGGAGGAGCGCATCGTCCCTGCCAAGGACGACAAGCGCCTCGGCCGCCATTGGGCCGTGGTTGGACAGCCCCCCGGCGAACTCCGGCCCAGTGTCCTCGAGCAGTTCCAGCGCGTCGTCGATCGTTGCCGTCATCGCGCGCCAAGGATAGCGCATCTTCGGACGGCATTCTGCGGGATGAAGCCCGCAGCTTCCGGCCTTATCTTGCCGCCTTCCAAGGCCTACGTTACAATCCGTCCGCCGCAGCCGCCTTCGGCAGCGGCACACCAGACCAGGAGCACCGGCGCATGAAGGAGTATCAGACCGAACAGATCCGCAACGTCGTCGTGCTGGGGCACCATGGCACCGGCAAGACCTCGTTCGCCGAGGCGGCGCTCTTCGTCTCGGGCGCGATCAACCGCCTGGGCCGCGTCGACGAGGGCAATACGACCTCCGACTTCGACGAAGACGAGAAGAAGCGCCAGATCAGCATCAGCCTCTCGGTCCTGCCGTGCGAGTGGAGCGGCCACACGGTCAACTTGATCGATACGCCGGGCTACGCCGACTTCCTCGGTGAGGTGAAGGAGGGTGTCCGCGCCGCCGACTCCGCGCTGGTAGTCGTCGATGCCGTCTCGGGCGTAGAGGTGGGGACCGACCTGGCGTGGTCGTACGCCAACGAGCTGGAGCTGCCGCGCATCGTGCTCATCAACCGCATCGACCGCGAGAACGCGGACTTCGCGGGCGCGGTGCGGCAGGTGCAGGAGCGGTTCGGCAAGCGCTGCTTGCCGCTGGAGATCCCGATCGGCGCGCAAGATTCCTTCCAGGGCGTCGTCGATCTACTGGAGCAGCAAGCGTACCTGGGCGACAAAGCCCAGCCGGGTGACATCCCCGAATCGGCGGCACCCGACGTCGCGAGCTACCGCGAGCAGCTCATCGAAGCGATCGCGGAGACGGACGATACGCTGATCAACAAGTTCCTCGAAGGCGAAGAGCTGGGCACCGAACAGCTGCGAGGCCCGCTCCATGCCGCGGTGGCAGCGAAAAGCATCGTGCCGATCGTGGTCTGCTCCGCGACGAAGAACGTCGGCGTCGCGCGTGTGCTCGAGGCGCTGGTGCGCTACGCCCCCTCCCCTGCCGATCGCAGCGAGATCACAGCGCACGACGACAGCGGCGGTGACATCGCGCTGAAGGCCGATCCGTCAGGCCCGCTGACGGTGCTCGTGTTCAAGACGAGCGCCGACCCCTATGTCGGCAAGCTGTCCTACCTGCGCGTGATCTCCGGCACGCTCAACCCGGACTCCCACGTGTGGAACGCGAACAAGAAGGCTCAGGAGCGCATCGCGCAGGTCTTCCACCTGCGCGGAAAGACGCAGGAGCCGGCGACGAAGCTCGTCGCGGGTGACATCGGCGCGGTCGCGAAGCTGGCGGACACATCGACGGGAGACACGCTGTGCGCGAAGGACAAGCCGGTGTGGCTGGAGCCGATCGCGTTCCCAGTTCCGTCGTTCAGCCTCGCTGTTTATCCGAAGACCAAGGCCGACCTCGACAAGCTGGGCGCCGCGCTGGCGCGCATCGCGGACGAGGACCCGAGCCTGCGCATCCATCGCGAGCACGACACGAACGAATCGATCCTCTCCGGGCTCGGCGAGTCGCACATCGAGGTGACGGCGGAGCGTATGAAGCGCAAGTTCGGCGTCGAAGTCGAGCTGGTGACGCCGCGCGTGCCCTACAAGGAGACGATCCGGGCGCACACGCAGTCGGAGTACATTCACAAGAAGCAGACGGGCGGCCACGGGCAGTACGCGCGTGTCGCGATCGAGCTGGAGCCGCTCCCGAAGGGCAGCGGATTCGAGTTCGTCAACAAAGTGGTCGGCGGCTCCGTGCCGAAGCACTACATCCCAGCGGTAGAGAAGGGCGTGCACGAAGCGATGGCCGAAGGAGTGCTCGCGCACTTCCCGCTCGTCGACGTGCGCGTCACGCTGTACGACGGCAAGGAGCACCCGGTCGATTCGTCAGAGATGGCGTTCAAGCTGGCCGGCGCGCAGGCCCTCAAGCAGGGTGCGAGCCAGGCGAACCCCGTGCTGCTGGAACCTGTCGTCACGCTGCACATCACCGTGCCGGACGAGAACACCGGCGACGTGCTGAGCGACCTGAACGGCAAGCGCGCGAAGGTGCTCGGGATGAACCCGCAAGGCGGCGTCACCGTCATCGATGCGCAGGCGCCGCTCGCGGAGGTGCAGCGCTACGCGACGGACCTTCGATCGATTACGCAGGGGCGCGCGTACTACACGATCGAGGCCAGCCACTACGAAGAGGTGCCGTCGCACATCGCGCAGAAGGTGGTCGAGAGCGCGGAGAAGGCGCACTCAGCGAGCTAACGGCACCGCACCATGAAATGGTGCAGTACGAAGGGAAGAATGTGCTACGCGCCGTCGTCGTCCTCGTCGTCGACCTCGACGCCTTCTTCTTCGCGCGGGCCGGAGACGTCCCAGAGCGTCTCGTAGTTCTCGCCGGTGATGGCGCGGCGCAGCTCTTCGCGCTCGAACGCGCGCAGCTCTTCTAGGCAAGCGATCGCTTGGCGCACTTCCTTCGCGCCGAAGCCGGCGTATCGATGCACGACGCGGTCCCACACACCTGCGCTCACCATGCTCGCGATGAACTTCGGCCAGGGAACGATGCTGATGCTCTCCGGCTTGGGCAGGCGCGGCCGCATGCGCACGAGCTCTCGATAGCGGTCCTCAGGCGAGGCGGCCATGGGCACGACCTTGATCATCGGGCCATCGAGCGGTGTGGTGCGGGTGTCCATGAGGAGTGTCTTGCGGAGGAGGGGAAAGAAGAGGGCGATGATTTCGCCGGTATCAACGGCCCGGCAGACCTCGTGAATATCGATCCGGAAGTCAGAATCCATGGAAGCCTCCTCCCCGAAACGCCCGCTTGCGTACAGCGTAGCACGTGACGTTGCCAATCGCTAGTCGCTGGTCACTATCACCGGATGGCGGAACGATGACGCGCCTGAAGGATCATCCTGAGCTTGTCGAAGGACCCGGCGCGAGAAGGCGAGCCCGGTCAGCATTTGATCGATGGAGAATCGGCGCGCTGCCGCGAGCGATCAGATTCCTCGCTGCGCTCGGAATGACGGAAGAAGACGCGATCGAAGCGAAACGGCCAACGTAGGCGAGGGTCTTTAGACCCTCGCGCTGTCGGGGTCTGAAGACCCCGACCTACGACCTGCTTGCTTGATCCGCGTCGACGATGCGGAGGAAGCGGTGCTTGCCGAC
>JBGQHA010000028.1:0-13241 GCA_041497735.1 Dehalococcoidia bacterium
CACCCCGACGATCGGTAGCGCGAGCGCGAATGCGAGGCCCTTCGCGGTGCTCATGCCGGAACGGACTCCGGCGTAGCTGCCAGGCCCGATGGAGACGAAGATCGCGGTCAGCTCTTCCTTCGATAGGCCGTGTCGCGCCAGGAGCGCATCGATCGCGGGCAAGAGCTGTCGCGAGTGGTCGCGGCCGCACTCCCACGTTTGCTCCGCAACGAGCGCACCTTCCCGCGACAACGCGATCGACGCCGTCGCGGACGCGGTGTCGATCGAGAGCTCGAGCGCGTCAGTCACGGCGCGGCTTCGCCTCCGTCTTCGCGGCGAGTTCGTCAATCAGCGTTTCGTATCGTGCGCCACGCGCTTCGAGCGTGAGGGTTCGTGCGCGCGCGCCGGCTTCCTCGATGCGCACGAGCAGGTGTTCGGCCGGCAGCTCCTGCCAGGCGCGCTCCGGCCATTCGACGATGAGCACGCCGGGCGCAGCGACTTCCTCCAGCGCAAGCTCGGCCACCTCCAGCGGGTCGTTCAACCGATAAAGGTCGGCGTGGTAGACGGTCAGCCGGCCGTGGTATTCGTTCATCAGCACGAACGACGAGCTCTTCACAGGCTCCTGCACCTTCGCCCCCTGGCCGATGCCTTGCGTGAGCATCGTCTTGCCTACGCCGAGCTCACCCTGCAACAGCAGCACATCGCCGGGCCGGAGCAGGCGCCCGAGCCGCGCTCCGATGCGCCGCGTTTCCGCCGGCGTACCGCTCCGAAGAGCGAGGCTGTCCACGATCAACCATGGCCCTTCAGGTGGTCCCAGCCCTTGGCCTTGAGGCGGATCTCCTTGCCTTTCTCATCCAGCAGCTTCGCCTCGCACCCGGCGTCGATCACGACCTCGCCGATGATCGTGACCGCCACATCGATCTGCTCGGCGAGCGTATCGATCTGCTCGCGGGTTCCGGTGACGAGCAGCTCGTAGTCTTCGCCACCGGTTGCCGCCATGGCGAGCGCTTCGTTCGCGTCGAACAGCTCCGCGAGCGCCGGATCGATCGGCAGCTTGTCGCGCCAGGCGACCGCGCCAACGCGGCTCGCTTTGCAGATGTGCTGCAGGTCTTGCAGCAGCCCGTCGCTGATATCGATGGCGCAGCGGATGCCCGCGTCGAGTGCAGCCGTTCCCGCGGCTAGCCGCGCTACGGGCCGGCACTGTCGCGCGAGGAGCGCCTGCGTCGCCTTCGATCCGGTGTCGCCGTCGCGAAGCAGGCGCAGGCCCGCGGCCGCCCCGCCCAGGCTGCCGGTGACCGCGATGAGATCGCCCGCGACGGCGGCGTTGCGGCGCAGCACGATCGGCTCGCCCGATGCGTCGAGGTCGGCGCGGCCGCAGAGCGCGACAGTGACGAACAGCCCCGGCGATCGCACGATGTCGCCGCCGGCGATGACCACGCCGTATGCCTCACCCGCGTCCGCGAGGCCGCGATAGATGTCTTCAACGGCTGACGTCTCGGTGTCCGGCGACAGGCCGAGCGTCACGAGCGCGAACTCAGGCGTCGCGCCCATCGCGGCGACGTCGCTCACGTTCACGGCGAGCGCCTTCCAGCCGATGTCGCGCCAGGCCGTTCGTTCCAGCAGAAAGTGCACGCCGGCCACGAGCGTGTCGGTTGTCGCAACGACCGCGCGGTCGTCCACGCGCCATACCGCGGCGTCGTCCCCGATGCCTACAACGAGGTGCTCGGAGAACGCCGCGGAGCCCTGCGCCGCGAGCAGCTCTTCCAGCCGTTCGATCAGGCCGAACTCACCGAGATCAGAGACCTTCACGCTGCGATTATAGCCAACGGCCCGCGCGGAGCCGTGTGCTAGAATCGCTCTCGTGCGCGTGGCAATCGTCTCGGACATTCATGCCAATCTGCCTGCGTTCGAGGCCGTGCTACGCCACGCCGAGGCCGGCGGGCGTGTCGACGCGCTCTGGTGCCTGGGCGACACCGTCGGCTACGGGCCGCACCCGAACGAGTGCGTCGCGCTGCTGCGCGGCTACGAGCACCGCACCGTGGCGGGCAACCACGATCTCGCGGCGTGCGGCAAGATGGGCACGGAGGACTTCAACGAAGCGGCCGCGGCTGCGGCGCAGTGGACCGCGGAGCAGCTCTCGCAGGCAGCGCGGGCGTTTCTAGTCGAGCTACCGAAGGTTGTGTCTGAGGGCGACTTCACGCTCGTCCACGGCAGCCTGCGCTGGCCGGAGTGGGAGTACCTGCTCTCCACCGAGCAGGCGCAGGTCCAGTTCGAGCTGCAGCAGACGCCATACAGCATCGTCGGGCACTCGCACCTGCCGTTCGTGTGCGGCGAGGGCGATGGCGCGCCGCCCAGGCTGTCACCGGTCGCCGACGGCGCTCGCGTCGAGCTGGGCGCTGAGCGGCTGATCCTCAACCCGGGCAGCGTCGGCCAGCCGCGCGACAGCGACCCTCGCGCGTCCTATGCTGTGTACGACAGCGACGCGGCCGCTATCACCTACCATCGTGTCGAGTACGATATCGCTGCCACGCAGAAGGCGATGGAGCGCGCTCGATTGCCGAGCTGGCTGATCGAGCGGCTAAGCTATGGAAGATAACAGTGGTTGCAGAACGCTGACGGATCCGGCTGTGTGCGGGCCGTAGGCGAGGGTCTTTAGACTCTCGCTGTCGGGGTCTGGAGACCCCGACCTACGCAAAGAGGTTCATTGGAAGGCAACTCACCGAACACTAGCTTCCACGTCCTCATCACCTTCGCGCTGGAGCCGGAGTTGGTGAAGCAGATCGAGGCGCTCGATCCGCGCATCGAAGTACGCGCGCTCGGCCAGAACGCGCGACAGCTCCTGTTCCGCGGCCAGCAGCGCTATCCCAGCGAGCTGGAAGCGCAGACCGCGCGCAACGAGCTGCAGGAGGCCATGTCGTGGGCGGAGGTGGTGTTCGGGTTCTGGGGCCCGGCGCTCGTCGAGCTCTATCCCGACCCCGCGACGCTCCAGCGTCTCGCGCCGAAGTTGCGCTGGGTGCAGCTCACCAGCGCCGGCGTCGACCGCGCGGCGCGCAGCGGCCTGCTCGAGAGCGAGATCATGCTCACGAGCGCCAGCGGCCTTCACGCCACGCCCATCGGCGAGTTCGTGCTCTGCGTCATGCTCATGTTCTGCAAGGGCGCGCCGAAGTTCATCCGCGCGCAGCAGCGCCACGAGTGGGCGCGCCACATGTCGCAGGAGCTCTTCGGCAAGACCGTGGGCGTCGTCGGGCTGGGGCACATCGGCACGGAAGTGGCACGGCTCTCGAAGGCGTTCGGCTGCCGTGTCATCGCCACGCGCCGTTCGATAACCGAGCGCATTAGCGACGAGCTCGTGGACGAGCTGCTGCCTCCTGGAGAGCTGCCGGCTCTCCTCGGCGAGAGCGACTTCGTCGTGCTCTCTGTTCCGCTGACGAACGAGACCCGGCACATCATCGGCGAGGCGGAGCTGCGCGCGATGAAGCCATCGGGCGTGCTGATCAATATCGCGCGCGGCGCCGTCGTCGACGAGGCGTCGCTCGTGCGCGCGCTGAAGGAAGGCTGGATCGGCGGCGCGGGGCTGGACGTCTTCGAACGCGAGCCGCTGCCGCCGGACAGCGAGTTGTGGGACCTCGAGAACGTGATCGTCAGTCCGCATCTCTCCGGCGGGACGGAGATCTACAACCAGCGAGCCGCCGGTATCTTCTGCGAGAATCTGCGGCGTTATCTCGGCGGCGAGCGGCTGATGAACCTAGCCGACGCCGAGCGGGGCTATTGATCTATGGACGCCCCGGCCGTGCGAACCGCCCTTGGTGAGCTTGCCTCCGCGACAGGAGCCCCCTTACTGGCGGCCGAAGACATCAGCAGCGTCGAGATCCAGGGTGACTGGCTCGCCGTGGTTCTTGCCAAGGAAAGCCTGTCACCGGAGCTGCCGGCGCGGATCTACACGCGACTGCGAGAAACGTTCCCGCAAGCGGCGGTAGAGATCCGCTGGGGAGGGCGGGTCTTTCGCGGGGGCAGTGGGTTCGGCGAAGGGAGGCACGTCGTTGCTGTGCTGGGCGGGAAGGGTGGCGTGGGCAAGTCCACCACGGCCGTCAACCTGGCCCTCACGCTGACCGCTATGGGCCTCTCCGTCGGCGTGCTGGACGCCGATCTGAACGCACCCGACATCCCTCACCTGCTGGGCATCCACCCGAAGGAGGCGCCGCGCGGCTTCGGCTGGAGGCTCACGACGGCCAAGGTGACGCCGCCGTCGGAGCGCCGCCGCCCGTATGAGCGCTTTGGCGTAGAGATCATGTCCGCAGGCTTCATCGTGCCGGAGGGGTTCGCTCCCATGGTCACGAGTCGGATGCTCGTCTCCGCGCTCCTTCGCTATCTTGTCTTCGAGATTGCGTGGCAGGCCCAGATTCTGCTCATCGATGCACCTCCTGGGACGGGCGAGGAGCTGCAGGTGTTAGCCGGAGAGCTGCCGCTCTCGGGCGCTCTCTTCGTCACCACGCCGCAGGACCTGGCCCAGATGGATGCCGAACGAACGCTGGCTCTGCTGACTGAGCATGGCGTGCCGGTAATCGGGCTTGTCCAGAACATGGCATCCATGACTTGCCCCCACTGCGCCAGAGAGATCGATATGTACGCCGAGTCTGCTCGCCTGCGTGAAGCGGGTGTCCCCATCATCGGACGGATAGCGTTCGACGTGGAGCTTTCTAAGGCGGCGGACCGGGGCCGCCCGCTTGTGCTCGGTGACCCACGCGGGCCGATCGCATACGAGTTCGCAAGGATCGGCGCGACTGTACGCCGCTGGCTTGCGCAGCGAGACGAGAACGTCAGACAGGAGTCGTGATGCTATGAGCTGCGTCGATGATCGAGAAGCCTTTCTGCATGAGCCGAACGTTGCGGTGCTCACCAGCGTCGGCGCGGACGGAAGGCCGCACGCCGCGCCCGTTTGGTACTTCTACGACGACGGCGTCTTCACGATCAGCACCGACCGCAACTCGAAGAAGCACCGCAACCTGCAGGCCAACCCGAATGTGTGTCTCGTCATCGATAAGCGCGACGTGCCCTACTTTGTCGTGATGGCGCACGGCGCGGCCGAGCTGGGCCCGCCGCTGCCGGAAGCAGACCGGCTGCGCATCGCGGTGCGTTACCTGGGCGAAGAGCGCGGCAAGCGCTACTTCGACCGGACGACAGGCGAGGACGCGATCACGGTCCGGCTGCGCCCGGAACGCGTCGTGGAGTACCACGGCAGGGCAGGGCGGCCCTAGCCGGCGGGCGACCGCGCGAGCGCTGGCTCAGGGTTGGCGCTGGTGCCGTCGGAGCTGGGAGAGACTTCGGCGCAGGCCGGCGGCGGGTTGTCACGGGCTGCCGGCTTGCAGGACTGCGGCCTCCAGTTCGTCCCGTTGGCGGCCGAGTGATGGGAAGCGGGCCGACACGGAGCGTTGGACGCTGCGCAGGGCGTCATCGACATGGGTTCCCTCCGCCCACTGCGCCAAGCGCCACGCCACGAGCCAGAGGATGGATGCCCGCACGAGCGGCACGATGAGCTGCAGCTCCTCGTCGCTGAGAGCGGTGTGCTCCGTGTAGCCGTCGACGAACGCGCCCGCAGCGGCCGGATCGATCTCGTTGTACGCGGGAGGCGCAAGGCAATCGAGCGAGATGCTTTGGGCGATGTCTGCCACGCGCGCGTCGAGGTGCGTCAGATCGAGGTCGAGCAGGCCGGTCAGCTCTCCGCGCTGAAAGAGCAGGTTGTCGTGATGAAAATCGAAGTGGCCTGGGACGGCAGGCAGCTCCCCATAGCCGAGTGTCGATAGCTCCCGCAACATGGCGTACTTCTGCGATCTGATCGCGCGCGCCAGCTCTGGGTGCTGCTGACCGAATGCCATCAGGAGCTCGTTGAAGGTGGTGAGTTCGCACTGCGAAGCAACGTACACATCGAGCTCCCACAGCCGGCCGAAGCCATCGCGCTGGCCAGGCGCCTCCCATGTCGCCAGGTCCTCGTGCAAACGAGCCAGCAGGCGGCCCTTCAGCCGCGTGTAACGGTGGCTGGCGTAGGGCGAGGGGCGGCCGGGCAACAGCGAAAAGAGTGAGTAATGACGCCCTTCAGCTTCCAGGGCGGCATCGCCGCCGCCCGCAGCTGACAGCGCGACTGCGACCGGCCAGCCGCGCGCATCGAGATGGCGCAGAACGTCGTGCTCGTAGTGGATGGCGTCGAAGGAGCGGTGCTCGTTGTAGCGCCGCAGGACATACGTCGCGGCCAGCGCATCGACGCGCCAGTGCTTGTTCACGCGACCGGTGCGGATGTCGCGTATGGCGGCATCGCCCAGACCGAAGCGGGCGAGCACCGCATGGAGCGTCTGTGCCGTTGCCGATGAGACGGGGCTCATGGTTTGCTCATTGTAGCCCTGCCGCGTCCAGCCAGTTCTTAGAGGTCGACTCGGACGCCTTCGCTCGCTGCCTCGAAGCCGAGCCGCCGGTGGAAGCGATGGGCGTCGGGACGTTGCTTGTTGCTGGTGAGCGCCAGCTTGTAGCAGCCGGCGCGGCTGGCCTCGGCCATCGCATGGCGCAGCAGCAGCTCGCCGTAGCCGGCACCACGTTGTGTTTCGTCCACGACAACGTTCTCGACGAGCGCGTACGGGCGCCCCTGGTGCGACAGGTTCGGGACGATGACAAGGACGGCCGTACCCAACACCACACCACCGTCCTCGACGACGAAGAGTTGTTGACGCTGGTCAGCGAGGACCGCCTGTAACGCATGGCGATACACGTCGGGCAGAGGCGGGCCAAGGTCTTCGCGCGCCGCGCCCAACGAGAGCTGCGCGAGGAGCTCGAGGAGGCGCGGCAAGTCCCGCCTCCGTCGCGAGGCGCACGCGGGCGCTGCCGCTCGCTAGGGGTGTCATGGGGAGATTGTAGCCGCTAGCGGCGCGAACGCGGCTTCGGCTTGGGAGCAGGCTTCGTGGTGCGGGACTTGGCGTTTGTCGCCTTCGCCCTGGCGATGGCGGCGTCTGCTTTCGAAAGCGCCGCGCGGGGATCGGTCTTCTTTCCCTTACCGTTTCCCCCCGAGGGCGTCCCGACAGAGCGACGTCCGTTGCCAGAGGACGTTTCGCCGGCAGGCAGTGCCATCTGTTCGGCGGGAGGCTCGTCAGGGGCCGGGCCTTCCGCCGTTGCGCCGCCCTGCTGCTGCGCCATCTCGATCACGGCCACCGACGCGACGGCATCTCCGGGGCCGAGGTTGATCACGGCGACGCCCTGCGTCGAGCGGCCCTGGATGGCGATGCCCTCCATACGTGTCCGGAGCACGATGCCCTCGCGGGAGATGACGATGAGCTCCTGAGTATCGTGCACCATGCGCGCTGTCGCCACCGGGCCTGTCTTGTCGATGACCTTGAACGTGATCACGCCGCTGCCGCCGCGGTGGTGCAGCGGGTAGTCTTCAATCGGCGTGCGCTTGCCGGATCCCTTCCGGGTCACCGTGAGGAGCTGCTCGCCGGCGGAAGCGATCTCAAGACTGACGACCTGTGCCTTCTTGCCGAGCTTGATGCCGCGCACGCCTCCGCTCGCGCGGGACGCGAGGCGTAGCTCGCTGACGGGGAAGCGCACGGACTGGCCGTCCGTCGTGATGATAAGCGCTTCGTCGGCTTCGTGGGCGAGCTTGGCCGAAACGAACACATCGCTCGATTCCAGGTCCATCGCGATGAGGCCGGCGCGCCGCACCGAAGCGAACTCCGAGAGGGAGGTCTTCTTCACTTCGCCCTGTGCGGTCGCCATGACCATGACGTCCTTGCTGAAGTCGCGCGTGGCGACCACGGCGGTGATCTGCTCCTGCTGGTTGATGTCGATGAGGTTGATGAGAGGAATGCCACGAGCCTGCCGTGACGCGTCCGGCACGTCGAACGCGCGCAGCTGGAACACCCGTCCGCGGTCGGTGAAGAAGAGCACGCTGTCGTGCGTATCCGCGACGATGAGGCGGTGGACGGCGTCGGCCTCGCGCGTGACCATGCCGGTGATGCCGCGGCCGCCTCGTCGCTGTGGACGGTACGTCTCGAGCGGGAGCCGCTTGATGTAGCCGCGCTGGCTCAAGGTGATCACGATCTCCTGGTGCGCGACGAGATCCTCTTCGGTGAACTGCTCGGCCTCCTGCGCGACGATCTGCGTGCGGCGGTCATCGCCGTACTTCTCGCGCATCGCCGTCGTGTCGTCCTTGATCAGGAAGTCCATCTTGCGCGGGTTGGCGAGCAAGTCCTCGAGCTCACTGATCAGCTTGATCGTCTCGTTGTACTCCTGCTCGATCTTCTCGCGCTCCAGCCGCGCAAGACGGCGCAACTGCATGTCGAGCACGGCCTGCGCTTGGCGGTCGCTCAGGCTGAACGGCTTGGCCATAAGCTTCTCTTTGGCGTCCTCGGCCGAGCTGGCGCCGCGGATGGTCTTGATGATGGCGTCCAGGCTCTGCAGGGCCTTCATCAGCCCTTCGAGGATGTGGGCGCGGTCGCGCGCCTTCTCCAGATCGAACTCCGCTCGCCGGCGCGTCACGTCGCGGCGGAACTGGATGTACTGTTCAATTACGGTCTTGAGGTTGATCACGCGCGGCTGGCTATCGACCAGCGCGAGCATGTTCACCGGGAACGTCGATTGCATGGGCGTGTGCTTGTGGAGCTGGTTGAGCACCTGGCGGGCCTGCCCCGACCGGCTCAGCTCGATCATGACGCGCATGCCGTGGCGGTCCGATTCGTCGCGCAGGTCGCTGATGCCGTCGACTTTCTTGTTGCGCACGAGGTCCGCGATGCGCTCGACCAGCGCGGCTTTGTTCACTTGGTAGGGCAGCTCCGTGATGATGATCTGCATCCGGCCGCCGCGTCCCTCTTCGATGTGCGTGCGCGCCTGGACGACGAGCCGGCCCTTACCATCGGCGTACATCTGCTTGATCGCGTCGCGGAGGATCTCTTTGCGTTTGCCGTCCGCGTCGTACTCGGCCTCCCGGCGCATGCGGTAGAGGATCCCGCCGGTCGGGAAGTCCGGGCCCTTGACGATCTCAGCCAGCTCCTCCGTTGTCGTGTCCGGCTCCTCGATCAGCTTGATGATCGCCTCGCAGATCTCACCGAGGTTATGCGGCGGAATGCTGGTCGCCATGCCAACGGCGATGCCGGCGGCGCCGTTGACGAGCAGGTTCGGGAGCCGCGCGGGGAGGGGCAGCGGCTCCTTCAGGCTGTCGTCGTAGTTGGGGAAGAAGTCGACGGTATTCTTGTCGATGTCAGCAAGCATCTCCTCCGCGATGGGTGAGAGGCGGGCCTCCGTGTAGCGCATCGCGGCGGGCGGGTCGTTGTCCACGCTGCCGAAGTTGCCCTGGCCATCGATCAGCGGGTAGCGCAGCGAGAACGGCTGCGCCATACGCACCATCGAGTCGTAGACGGGGGCGTCGCCGTGAGGGTGGTAGCTCTTCATCACCTCGCCGACGATAGCGGCGCTCTTGCGGTACCTCGCCGTCGAGCGAATGCCTTCCTCGTGCATGGCGAAGAGGATGCGGCGCTGGACGGGCTTCAACCCGTCGCGGACGTCCGGGAGGGCGCGCGACACGATGACGCTCATGGCGTAATCGAGGTACGAGGCGCGCATCTCGTCCTCGATTTTGATCGGGCGGATCGTGCCGATATTGGGCTCGGTGGTCATGTGCCTCCTCCGAGCCTAATGGTACACGAAGCTGTGGTTAGGGTCGAATCTGAGCTGAATCTGAGTAGATGTTATGTTCGGTCGCTTGGGAAGGAGTGAATCAAAGGCCTATTCAGCCCAGCGCACCTCGTAAAGGCGGACGGGGTCCTCGAAGCCGCGTAGGGCCGTCTCACCCTGGTCCGCGAAGAGGAAGCCCTTGCCCGCCACGAGCTCCCGGACGACGTTCGAGGCGAGAATCTGGCCTGGAGCCGCCATATCACAGACGCGGCGAGCGACCTGAACGGCCTGCCCGAAGAGGTCGTCCTGCTCATGGACCGGCTCGCCGGCGTTGAGGCCGATGCGGACGTTGACCGGGGCGTCGGGGCGCTCCTGGTTGTGGCGTGCCAGCTTGCGCTGGATCTCGATTGCGGAATCGAGCGCGCCGGACGCGGACGGGAAGGAGGCCATGATCCCGTCGCCCGTGTGCTTGACTTCGGCGCCACCGTGGGCGAGCAGCGAATCGCGGACGATCGCATCGTGGGCGCGCACGAGTTCCTGCGCTCTCGAGTCGCCGAGGCGCTGCGTCAGCGACGTGGAGCCTTGCATGTCTGTAAACAGGATCGTGACGGGCGGGCCGGCCGCGATGCCGGAACGCCGGCCGGCTGGGGCCGCGAAGGCCTCCGGCGATTCGACGCCGAGGAACTCCTCGATCGTCTGCATCAGTGCATCAAGGTTGCCGTAGTACGGCAAATGATGATCGCCATCGAGCACGACAAAGCGCGCGTTTGGGATCAGCGAGGCCACCTGTCGGCCGGCCTCGAGCGGCACTGCCTTGTCTTCCCTGCGGTGGAGCACCAGCGTGGGCGCGCTGATGCTGGGCAACTTGTCGCAGACGTTTGTGTGGAAGAAACCCTGCTCCAGAATGCGCGCCGCCACATCACCCGTCGCGGCCGCACGCAGATAGGCAAGGCTGGTTTCCGTCTCCATGCGATCCGCGTCCGGGTGGACGAATCCCATCGTGGTCCGCGCCCCCACTCCCCACTCCGCGCGAATGAGATCGAGGAGCGCTTGCGGCAGCGCCTTCATCTCTTCGGCGCGATTCGAGCCGCAAAACGCTGCGAAGAGGATCAAGTTCGCCACGCGCTCGGGATGCTCCGCGGCGAACGTCATCGCGACGGGCGTGCCCTGGCTCCAGGCGAAGATGCTCACGCGCGGGACCTGCAGCTGTTCGAGCACCGCCTCGAGATCCTTCAGCCGGCTTTCTACAGAGAGATCAGTCACCTTGCGATCGGACATGCCCGTTCCACGCCCGTCGTAGAGAATCAGCGTGTGCGCACGCGCGAGCCGTTCGTGGAACTGACGGTTGGGTGTGGTCACCCATTCGTGCTCGAGATGACTGAGCCACCCCGGTACCACGATCAGCGGAGGTCCGTCACCTTCCGCCACGGCGTACGCGATGCGAATGCCGTCAGACGTCGTGGTGAACTGGATGCGCGGCATCGTCATCGCGCCGGCTCACGTACCGCGGCCGCTTCGCGCACGAGCGCCTGGAACAACGGCGCGCAGCGTTCGGCGAAGCCGGGATGGTGCTCCTCCGGCAGCTCCGGGTGCCACTGCACGCCGACCACCCAGCGATGCACGCGGCTCTCCACTCCCTCGACCAGGCCGTCGGGTGAGAACGCTGCCGGCTCCAGATCGCGCGCCAGCACGTCGGGTGTGACGGCCTGGTGATGGCGTGAGTTGACCTCGATCTCGTCCGCGCCGAAAAGCTCGTGGAGCCGCGTTCCCGATACAAGATGGACGTTATGCCAGCCCGAAGGGACGCCTTCGGCCCTGAAATCGGCGCGGTGAGCGTTGCTTTCGATGTGCTGCAGCAGGCGGCCCCCAAAGGCGACGTTGAGCAGCTGGTGGCCGCGACAGATAGCGAGCACCGGTAAGTCTGCATCAAGCGCCCGACGAAGTACCGCTAGCTCGAAATCGTCCCGTTCGCTCGACGTGTGTTTCACCTTGGGGTGGCGCTCTTCGCGGTAGCGTTCGGGCTCCACGTCCAGACCGCCGGTAAGGATCAGGCCGTCGAAGTTCGTGGCCACGTCGGCGCCACCGACAGCAATCGCCTCGGCGCCGGACTGCCGTACGCGCTCCAGGTACCAATCGAAACGCTCGCCCGGAATGTCTTCCCAGTGCGTCACCGCGATGCGGACAGTGGCCACGGCCAACCTCCATGGCCAGGATACCACCGTCAGGATTGCCTTGGTATGAAGAGAGAGCGCCCCTCGCAGGACGCTCTCTCGTGCTGGGCGACTGTGCCGCTATTCTTCCATCTCATCGTCGGCCGCGTCTTCTGCGGCTGCAACGTCGTTGAGGCGGACGTGGCCCTCCTGGGCGACGGTTTCGTTCTCCCAGGCTTCGCCTTCCTCGCCGGGGAGCTCCTCGCTGCTGTCGTCCTCGGGCCGTTCATCCTCTCCATGGCGGATCAAACTGCCCTTGGTGTACGGACGCAGGCCTTCAGTCGTGATCGTCGCTGGGAAGGACGGGCGGCCGGCCTGGTTCGGGTGCTGGTACGTCTCCTTGATGATGATTCGGCAGCCGTCTTTGGTCAGGCTCGTAATCGCGGCGGCGTACTCGTTGCCGCCCTGCAGGAGCTTGAGTACGCGATGCGCCAGCTTCGGCTCGATCGTGCCGATCGGCTCGCCGCCGGGCGTCTCTACCGCGAGCGCCTTGCCCTTCGGGCGCAGCTCCAAGCGCTCGCCGGCGTTCAGCGTCGTCAGCACGTCTCTCGAGGTCTGCTGAACGTCTGTCAGCGCCGTCTTCCCCATCTCCTCGATGAAGAGCATCGGGTCGACCAGGGTCGTCTCGGCCTGGGGCGCCCCGGACTTCGCGAGGACGTTCAGCCGCTCCAGGTTCTTCTTGGCGATCTGATTCGTGAGGTCGAGCTCGAGCGCCTTCTTGTACGCCTTGCGCGCCTCGTTGTAGCGGCCCAGCTCCATGAGCGATTTGCCCAGCCGGTTGTGCGAATCGATGTCGTTGGGGAAGAGGGTGAGGATGGCGCGGTTCACGGTCACCGCCTCTTCCCAGCGGTTCTCGCGCGCGAGCTGGATCGCGGTGTCGGTCTGCCTCCGCCTGGTCTGGACCTGCTCTGCTTCTTGGTACATAGGGGGATCACCTACTCGTTTCGCGGTTCTTATCCGAGCGATCATATCGTCGGTCTCTGGCCCTGGCAAGACGTCAGGTGTGCCAAATGTGTGAAATTTCCACAACAGTCTTCGGTAGGCAGCGGCAACACTGAAGGGGCCGCGTGCTTATGTCACCGCCGCCGCAGTTCCACCAGCATGATGGTCGGGGTGGACAGATTTGAACTGTCGACCTCACGGTCCCGAACCGTGCGCTCTAGCCTGGCTGAGCTACACCCCGACTGCGAAGCCATGGCATGGTATCAAACGCTGTCTCAAACTGTCGAGGTTTGCCCGCCTTCAGCCGGACGGCTACACTGCGCGCGAGACCACCGATGCACGTGCTCATGCTCTGCGCCCTGGATGTATGGGCGCTCCCAGGGAGCGGCGGCGCCCCTTCGCTGTACCGGACGCTGCGCGCCTACGGCGAACGAGGCCATCGCGTCACCTTCGTCGCCCCGA
>JBGQHA010000029.1:0-12948 GCA_041497735.1 Dehalococcoidia bacterium
ATCGATCTGGGGACCGCCAACACCCTGGTGATGGTGCGCGGCCGCGGCATCGTCATCGATGAGCCCTCGGTCGTCGCCATCGACAAGGTCAGTAAGAAGATCCTCGCCATCGGCGCTGAGGCGAAGCGGATGGTGGGCCGGACGCCCGCGAACATCGTCGCAGTCCGTCCGCTCAAGGACGGCGTGATCTCCGACTTCGAGGTGACGGAGCGGATGCTCCACTATTTCATCCGCTCGGTTCATAGCTCCTTTGGCTTCGGCAACCCGCGCCCGCGCGCCGTGATCGGCATCCCGAGCGGCGTGACCGAGGTCGAGAAGCGCGCCGTCCACGACGCGACGCTCAACGCTGGCGCCCGCTCAGCCTTCCTCGTCGAGGAGCCGATGGCCGCCGCGATCGGCTCCGGCCTGCCCGTGATGGAGCCGAACGGCTGCATGATTGTGGACATCGGAGGCGGCACGACGGAGGTGGCCGTGATCGCGCTCGGCGGGATCGTCGTCAGCACGTCGATTCGTGTTGCCGGCGACGAAATGGACCAGGAGATCATCGCCTACGCGCGCCAGGTGCATAACATGCTCATCGGCGAACGGATGGCGGAGGAGATCAAGATCCAGGCCGGCTCCGCATATCCTATGGAGCAAGAGGATTCGATCGAGATCCGCGGCCGCGACCTGGCGACGGGTCTGCCGAAGTCGGTCGAAGTCAGCACCGTTGAGCTACGCGACGCGCTCTCGGGCTCGATCGGCGCGATCGTGGAGGCGGTGCGCTCGACGATCGAGATCACGCCGCCGGAGCTGGTCGCTGATCTTATGTATCGAGGGATCGCGCTCGCCGGCGGAGGGGCGCTGCTGCGAGGACTCGACCGGCGTCTATCTCAAGAAACAAAGTTCCCGGTCTACGTCGCGGACGATCCGCTCACGAGCGTCGTGCGCGGCACGGGAGAAATGCTAGAAGAAGCGGACCTGCTGGAAAAAGTGCACGCAAGCCTAGCCAGCCGGAAGCCGCCTCGTTAGAATAGACCGCAGAACCCCATACATCCCTCAGCACGGCGCCGCTATTGTGGGGAGCCGCCGCCGCGTTCCGAAGGAGAGGAACACCACCATGCGCGCACGCACGCGCACCTGGTTTAGCTTCGTCGTTATCGCGAGCCTGCTCTTCATTGTCGCCAGCCGCTTCGGCATCTTCGATCCGCTCCAGAACGCCACGCTGAACGTCTCCGCACCGATCGAGTCAGGCCTGCGCAACGCAACCACGCCCCTGGCCGACTTCGTCAACAATCTGACAGACACGCATCACCTATCGAAGGAGAACCAGTCGTTGCGCCAGGAAAACGAGAAGTTGCAGGCCGAAGTCGCCACCTTGCGTCAGACGCAGACGGAGCTGAGCGATCTGCAGCAGTTCCTCAACGTGCGCGGACAACATCCCGGCGATGCCTTCGTCGAGGGACACGTCTTTGCCCAGGACGGCAGCAACGAGCATCGCGAAGTGACCATCGACCGCGGGACGTCCGATGGCGTGCAGGAAGGGATGATCGTCCTCACACGACAGGGCAGCCTCATCGGCTCCGTCACGCGCGCCCTCAGTGACATCTCCTGGGTCACGCTGATCAGCGACCAGTTGAGCGCGGTGAGCGCGGCGGTGCAGAGCTCCGGCGCGCAGGGCGTGGTCGCCGGCTCGCTGAACGGAACGATGACGATGGAGTTCGTCGCGGCGACGGCGGACGTCAAGGAGGGCGATCTCGTCGTCACATCAGGCGTTGGCGGGCATCACCCGGCTGGCGAGCTGATCGGGCAGGTCACAAAGGTGCAAGCCACGGCGCAAGAGCTGTTCAAGTCGGTCGAAGTGCACCCGCTGGCCGATCTGTCACACGTTGAGAATGTCATCATCATGACGAGCTTCGTACCACCGGACACCGGGTCGCCGTGAGCTCCGCGGCCGGCCTCTTCGCCGTCGTCTTTGCCGCGCTGGCCCAGGTCGCCATCCTGCCCTCGTTCTCCATCTTCGGCGTGCAGCCGAGCATCATCATCGTGCTGCTCGTGGCGTGGATGTCGATCCGCGGTCAGCGTGAGGCGCTCTTCCTGATTCCCGCCGCCGGTTTCGTCCTCGGCCTGCTGGACGGACAACCGATCGGCCTGGCGATGCTGGCGCTCTCGCCGCTTCTGTTGATGACAGAGGTCCATGAGTTGCGGCTGGTCGACTCCGACTTCGTGCCTGCGCTGCTGATCACGGCGGTCGCAACGGTAGTCTACGAGACCACGCTTTTGGTAAGCTTGGCCGTGAAAGGCGAGTCAGTCCCATGGCTCGCAAGCGTAACCGACGTCCTGGTGCCAGCGGCCATCGCCAACGTGTTGCTTTTGCTTCCCGTGTACGCGGTGATCCGCTTCGCCAGTCTTGATCTCCGGCGCCCGCGAGCCATCTAGCCCGTTCGCGAACGCAGGACGCGCCTTGGATGCGCAGGGATGATGCGTTTACCCCCCATCGATCGCGGCCGGCGCTGGCGCTCGGAGACGCGCGCGCCGCGCGGACGTGAGCTCTTCCAGCGGCGCTTCCTCCTCCTCAAAGCGCTAATCATCCTGCTCTTCGGCGTGCTGCTCCTGCAGCTCGTGCGCATGCAGATCGTCGATCACGACCACTACAGCGCGCAGGCGAACAGCAACCGGCTCCGCACCGTGCCCGTCCTCCCGGCGCGAGGGCTGATCTACGACAGGAACGGCGTGCAGCTGGTCAGCAACCAACCGATCTTTTCGGCTGCCGTCGTTCCTGCGGACGTTCCTAAAGATAAGGTCCTCGAGGTTGTTGCCGGCCTGTCCCTGATGACCGGCGTGCCTCCGCAGGACATCGCGAACAAGATCGCCAGCGCGAAACTGAAGGACCCGCAAACGCCACTTGTCATCAAGCCGAACATCGATGACGCCACGGCGTTCAAGCTGCGCGAACAGCAATCGAGCCTCCCGGGCGTGCAGGTACTGGTCGAGTCCGTGCGCAAGTATCCCGACGGCACCGAGGTCTCAGACGTGCTCGGCTTCGTCGGCCGGATCGATGAGGCCGAATACAACGACCTGAAGAACGGCGGATACCAGCTCAACGATCATCTGGGCAAGACGGGCGTGGAGTACACGTACGAGTCGGCGCTGCGCGGCACACCCGGCTACGACCTCGAAGAGGTCGATGCGACCGGGAAGGCGGTCAAGACCGTCGCGTCTGTGCCGCCGCTGCCGGCGGGCAATCTGGTCCTCTCCCTCGACCTGGACCTACAGAAGCACGTCACGCAGTTTCTCCAGGCGGGCCTGGGCAGCTCTCAGAACGCCGCTGCGGTAGTGCTGGACGTGCACACCGGCGAGATCCTGTCGCTCGTCTCTCTGCCTTCGTACGACAGCAACATCCTCACCGAGCCCATCGACGAGAATAAGCTCGACGGGCTCCTGAACGACCCGAACAAGCCCATGCTCAACCATGCTATTTCGGAGGTGAACCCGCCTGGCAGCACATTCAAGATGGTAACCGGCAGCGCGGCGCTCCAGGAGGGCGTCGCGTCGCCGAGCACAACCATCACGAGCAACGGCTCGCTCACCGTGCAAGACGAGTACACGGCCGGCAAGGTCTGGGTGATGAAGGACTGGGCTGTGCTGGGCACGATGGACTTCTATCACGGTCTAGCGATGTCTTCCGACGTCTACTTCTACTACCTCTCCGGCGGCTACTACCGCGACGGGGTAACGGTGTTCCAGGGCCTTGGCGCGGACCGGCTCGCCCGTTACGCGCGCGACTACGGCTTCGGCGCCAAGACAGGCATCGACATCCCCGGTGAAGCCGCCGGCAACGTGCCCGACCCGGCGTGGAAGGAGCAAACCGTCGGCGAGGTCTGGACGCTCGGCGACACGTACAACTTCGGCATCGGCCAGGGCTATCTCACCGTCACGCCGATGCAGCTCATTCGCGTCACGGCGGCCATCGCCAACGGCGGCGACTTGCTGACGCCACACGTTGGGAAGGAGATGGTGGACGAGCAGGGGCATGTCGTGCAGAGCATCGCTCCGCCGCCGGAGCACAAGATCATGGTCTCACCCGACAACCTCGCGATCATGCGCGAGGCGATGCGCCAGGCGGTCGTCTACGGCCCGGCGAGGACCGGCGCGAGCAGGAACGTGACGATCGCCGGCAAGACCGGTACGGCGGAGTTCGGTGAGCAGACCAGCAGCGGCACCTACGTCTACAGCCACGCGTGGTACACCGGCTACGCGCCGATCGATAACCCGCAGGTCGCCGTGCTCGTCTACCTGGAGAAGGGCATCGGCGCGACGAATGCCGGGCCCGTCGCGAAGCAGATCTTCGACTACTACTTCGGCCGGCAGCACCTTGCCCAGGCACAGCAGCCGTGATCTCCAACCGCATCGTCCGCCTGCGCGACTTCGACCCGGTGCTGCTGCTGGCGGCGCTCGGGCTCGTCACGCTGGGCATGATGCTGATCTACAGCGGCAGCATCAGCCAGTTCGGGCGGCCCTCGGCGTCCAACTTTTCGCATCCCGTCGTGCGCCAGGCCATGTTCGCCGCCGTCGGGCTGGTCTTCGCGCTCATCCTCGCGCGCGTCGACTACCGCGTGCTCGGCAACATGAGCTACCTGCTGTACGCGGCGAGCCTGCTCGCGCTGGCGTTCGTCGTCATCGCGGGCGAAGCGACGCACGGCTCGCGGCGCTGGATTCTGGTCGGCGGCACGCCGGTGCAACCGTCAGAGATCGCGAAGCTGGTCGTGATCCTCACGCTGGCGAAGTACCTGTCCGACCACCAGGAATCGATGGACTCGCTGCGCGTGCTGCTCATCTCGCTCGCGATCGCGGCGGCGCCGGCGGCGCTCGTGTTCGCGCAGCCCGATCTCGGATCGGCGGTGATCTTCGCAGCGATCTGGCTGGGCATGATCACGGTGGCCGGCGCGCGCTGGAAGCACCTGCTGGGCTTGCTGGGCGCCACGGTCGTGGCGGTGCCGTTCGCGTTCATCGCGGTCGTCTCTGACTACCAGCGCGAACGCATCCGCCTCTGGCTCAACCCGGAGCGCGATCCGCTCGGCGCGGGGTTCCAGGCCGTGCAGGCGCGCATCGGCATCGGATCGGGTGGCATCTGGGGCAAGGGACTCACACACGGGACGCAAACGCAGCTCGATTACCTGCGCACACAAACGACGGACTACGTCTTCAGCGTCCTGGGCGAGGAGATCGGCTTCGTGGGCGCGGTGATCCTGTTCTCGCTGTTCGCGGTGCTGCTCTGGCGCGTGCTGCGCGTCGCCGAGCTCTCGCGCGACCTGCTCGGCCGCCTGATCGCGACGGGCGTCGTGATCTTCATCCTGCTGCAGACGTTTATCAACGTGGGCGTGAACATCGGCCTGATGCCGGTGACCGGCATCCCGCTGCCGTTCGTCAGCCAGGGCGGCAGCTCCCTGATCACGCTTTTCATCGGCCTAGGCGTCCTACAGAGCATCCTGATCCGCCACCGTCCGCTCTCCTTCCGCGACTTCTACTCCTGACTTTCGGCCGCCTGTGAGCGCCGCGATCCTCGGCGCGTGCGTCGCGGCCGTCACGACGGTCCACGCGGCGGCGATCGAGATGAGCGGCATGGCCGGGACGTGGAAGCGCGCATCGCCGAAGAAGACGAGCGGCACGCCGGCCAGCCCGAGCAGCGCCAGCAGCGCGAAGATGCGGCGCGGATCGCGCGGCGCGAGCACGAAGCCCACGAGCCCGAGTCCGCCGAGGCTGATCGTCGTGAAGAAGAAGACGTCGGCGATGCGGTCCAGCGCGGTGCGCAGGTGCGGGTTCAGGAACAGCCCATCGCCATACGACTCCACCGCCCAGACACCGTCGTGGTCGTGCTCCCACGTGTACTGTGCTTTGCGCGGGAGCAACTTGAGCTCAGCCAGCGGGTGGTGCACAGCGAACCGGACCGCCTTGCGGATGTTCTCGTCGTTGCGGCGCGTCTCATACAGCGGACGCTTCAGGTTGTCGTAGCCGGCGAAGCAGTAGTCGGGCAAGGCGAAGGCGCCGCTCGCGCCGGGGTGATGGCCCATACACAGGTCGTCGCCGAGGTTCGCCGAGATCAGGATCGGCGAGTGCATTACACGGATGTTGCGCGCCGTCCACGGCGCGATCACGGCCGCCGTCGCGACGAGCACGATGCCGGTCTGGGCGGCCGCGCGACGCCAGCCCGCGCCCGCCCAGAGCCACGCGACGACGAGCAGCGGCAGGAACAGCAGCGAGATCGGCCGGACGAGCGCCGACAGGCCAAGCACGACGCCGAACACAAGTAGCCGCCACAACCCGATGCGGCCGCGCGGCCATGGCGCCCAGAGCAGCACCGCCAGCGCCGCCATCACCAGGAAGTTGAACAACGTCTCGGACAGGATGGCACCCGTGTGGTAGATGAGGTTCGGGAACACAGCCAGCCAGAACGCCGCCAGCAGCCCGACCGTCGAGCTGAACAGCCGCCGCGCGACGTGATACGCGAGCGGGATCGTCAGCACGCCGACGAAAACATCGAAGAACGCCGAAGCCTTAACGATGTTGTCCGGGATGGGCGTGTGCCAGATCAGCGCCAAGACAGCGCCGAGCGCAGCCGGATATCCGATCGGGTAGTAGGCGATCGGGTCGCCGTTTGGTAGCTGGTAGCCGTGCCCGAGCGCGATCTGGCTGGCGTAGATGAGGTAGAACTGCGGGTCGTGCAGCGCTTTCGGGCCGCGCGCCGCGTAGGTCACCCAGATGACCCGCAGCACGAGCGCGAGGAGCGTGATGGCGGTTAGCCAGCGCATGTCCCGCGACGACCAGAACGCGCGCACCCGCGTCTGCCAGGACCCGATCGCGGCCGCGCGCTCGCTCATCGCGGGGCGGGGACGCCCGGCAGGCAGAGGTTGCCCGTCGCCTCGGGCGACAGATGCGGCAGTAGCTTCACGTCGGTGCGCTGCAGATCGGCCGCCGTGGCGACGGGCGCCGGCGCAGCCACGATGCGGCCCCTCTGATAGTCGCCGATGTAGACGGTGTAGCCCGGCCGTACGAGATAGGACTGCAGCGTATCGGGCGCCGCCGTAAGCAGCAGCCGGTCGTTCCCCCACAACACATGCCCCAGCGACGGCATCACCGTACACTGCACGAACGGCTCGGTGAGCGGTCCACCGCGCACGTACACCACCGACCCTGCGGCCACGCTGGGGTAGGCATCTTGCAACGCCGTGACCAGCGAGCGCCAGTTGTCCTCCGCTTGCGCCTGCCGGTGGTTCTGCGTCCAGGCCTGCCATCCGTTCAGCGCGATCACGCCGCACGCAACGACGGCGATCCCGTATGGCACCGCTGGGGTCAACCGACGACCGTAGCGCGCAAGCTCATGGAAGAGCACGCCGACAATGATCGCGAACGGCATCGACGCGACGTACGTGTAGCGCTCCGCCATGGCGAATGTGATCATCGTGTTCGGCAGCAGCGCGAGAAAGAGAAAGACGCTCGCCACGCGCGCGAGCGCCGGCCCGCGCAGCAGGAGCGCAACCGCGACGGCCGCGACGGCGATGCCCGCCGCAAGGTGTGCGTGGTTCGGCTGCCCGGGCGGCTCCATGCCGATCGGGTAGAGGAGCCTCCCCAGCAGCATCCAGTAGCTGCCGTTCATGTGGCTGCCGAAGGACGACACGCCCGACTTGCTCGCCTCCGTGCAGTGACACGCCTCGAAGCCGGCGAGCGCGGTTACGCCGAGCACGGCGAACGGCAACGAAGTGATCGCGATCACCAGCCCCGCGCGCGGCTGGGACCACCAGCGTTCCGGCTGCGGCAGCTTCCAGATCGCTACCAGCCCCAACACCGGCGCTACAATCATCGACGACTCATTGGCCGCGATCGCCGCGGCGAACGCCAGTGCAGGCAACGCTAACCACACGCCCGGCCTCGCGCGCCGGTCGAGTCCTTCGTACAACAGCACGACCGCGAGCATGAGGAAGAACGCCGCGAGCACGTTGTTGAACGCCGTCACCTGCCCCACCGTCGGCACCGGCCCTGCGGCGAGCCCGAAGAACACAGCAGCGACGAACGCCGGCCAGTCGCTGTCGAGCGCGCGGCGCACGAGCCGGAAGATCAGCCCCGCTGTTGCCAGGTGCACGAGTATTGCGATCAGGAAGTACGGCATCGCGTGCAGCCCGAACGTCCGGTACGCGCCCAGGTAGTACAGTCCCGTGAGAAAGCGCCAGTTCGGCGTCAGGTCGCGCATGAGGAAGAGATCTTTGATGTAGCCCGGCGTCGTGCGCGACGTGATGTCGGCGAGCGGGACGAAGTCGTCGTTGAAGAAGTAATTGCCGAGCACCGGCGCATACACAACGAAGATCGCCACCAGCGCGGCAAGACAGACCAGCGCCGTCCGCTGCGCGCGTGTCAGCGCGGGCGTTCGCAGCGCCGGCAGCGCGAAACGCGAGCGCGCCATCGCGGCGTCGGCGCCGGGTTCGAGCAGACGGTCAGCCATTCGCACCGGCCCGCGACCGGGCCTCTTCGTCGACGCGCGCGCGCAGCAGGCCCAACTCCTGCGCCAGCTCGTGGTTCTGGTCGGACAGCCGCGAGATCTCGAGCGAGTAGTGGAACAGCATGACGGCGACGAACGCAAGCGCGAGGAAGAACAGGATGGATGGCGCGTAGATCACGTCGAGCTTGCCCGCAACCCACTCGACAAAGCCCGGCGCCACGGCGGGCACGACCATCGCGACCGACAGCACGAGCCAGAGCAACGAGTACTGCTCCTTCAGCCGCCAGCGCCGCACGTAGAAAATGACGGTCAGCGCGATGAACAACGCTACGACGATGACGAGCACGCTGATCGGACGCATGCAGCACCTCCTAGGTGGTTTGCTGGGCGGGGCCTTCCTTGAACGCCGCCAGCAGCAGCGACAGGCTGACTTTGGCCATGTAGTAAATCGTGCGCGTGCCGCTGATCGAAGAGCGGCCGCTCTGGCGCGGCCGCATGTGCACCGGCACCTCTCGTATCGGGAAACCACGCCTGCTCAGCAGCACGATCGCTTCCGGCTCGGGGTAATCGGACGGGTAGTACGACGCAAGATAACGCAACGCGCGCGGGCCGAACGCCCGGAAGCCGGATGTCGCGTCCGTGATGCGTTGGCCGGTGATCCGGCCGCAGAGCCACGACAGCGCCCGCGTCCCCTCGCGCCGCCAACCGCTGCCGTCGTACTCATCGCCCACCAGGAAGCGCGAGCCGATCGTCATCTCGCAGTCGCCCGCGCGGACCGGCGCGACGAGCGACGCGATCTGCTCCGCTGCGTGCTGGCCATCACCGTCGAACTGCACCGCGATCCGGTAGCCGCGCTCGACGGCGTATTTGAAACCGGCCTGCACCGCTCCTCCAATGCCCAGGTTGAAACACAGATCGATGACTGCCGCGCCGGACGCGCGCGCGATGTCCGCCGTCGCGTCGGTCGAGCCGTCGTTGATCACGATCACGTCGCAGTCCGGCGCGTACCGACGAAGATCGGTCAGCACATCCGCGATGGACGCCGCCTCGTTGCGCGCGGGCACGATGACGAGCACGTCGCCGCGCGACGTCATCGCTGCTCCTTCACGAAGCGCGCCAGCAGAAAGACGGCCAGCGGCGAGAGGTTGAACGGGAAGTAGCGGCGCTGCGCCGGCGTCAGCAGCCCGCGTATCGTCTCGTCGACAGACGAGGACTCGTGGTAGTGGTCGTCCGGCTTCGTGTAGCGAAAGACGCGTCTGCCGAACTCGTAGAAGCGGTTCTCGGACGGAGCGCTGATCAGCAGCTCGCCGCCGGGCGTGAGCAGCCGCCGGAACTCCGTGATAAGCCGCGCGAGATCAAGGATGTGCTCCAGCACATCCGCCGCGACGATCGTATCGAACGAATCGGCCGGCAGCGCGAACGAGGCGAGGTCGCCCTGACGGATGGAGACGTTCGCGAGCCGCTCTGCCTGGCACACCTCCTGCGCCATCTCGGTACGCAGGTCGACGCAGACCACCTCTCGATAGCGCCGCGCCAGCGTCGGCGTGAGGATGCCGTTCCCGCCGCCGAAGTCCAGCACGCGCCCTTCCGCCGGGGCTTTCGATAACCTGAGGAGCGCGTCAAGCCGGCGCCAGAAGAGCTCGCGGACAAACACGCTGCGATCGGTGTAGACACGAGGCGTGTCGTCATGGCCGAGACGGGCAATGAGCGCCTCCATGCGGGAGCGCTCCAATCGAACGACGCCTACCTTGGCCATCGGGGTGCTCAGCTACCTCATCCTGAGTTTCGCTGAGAGTATATCCGGAAGGCCGGTCTGGCGTACCCCGGCTTATGTCGACGAAAGCGGGGCGCGTTCGCGCAAGAGCGTTCGAATGAACGCCGAAGCGCCGATGCCCGCCAGCACAGCGAAGACCGGCAGCAGCGGAAAGTGGTAGCGCGCCTCGCCCACGAAGAAGAACGTCCACATCGCCGTGTAGACGACGAACGGCGCCCAGATGAGCACGTGCCGCCGGTCCATGCGCAGCAGCCAGAACGGCAACCCAAGCACCATCACTGCGATGACCGCGTAGTAGTACACGTTCGCGATCGCCATCCAGCGGTCGCCCCAGGCTGCCGAGAACTCCTGCGGCTTCGATCCGCCCGCGTGGTTCACCCAGAAGACGCCGCTGTCGTCGCCGCGGAAGAACCACGCCAGCCGATCGGGCGCCAACCCCAACTCGCGCCAGATATGGTGCACCGCGTACGCCACGGAGTCGCGAACTCCCGCGTTGTTAATGCTCACCTCGCGCTGCGGGAACGGAACACCGGCAAAGCGATCCCAGAGGCGCGTGACCGCATAGAGGTCGGGCCGCCCCGTCGCCTGCGAATAGTGACCCTGGATCAGCACCTGACCCAGCCCCGTCGTGCCGACGATCGGCGCGTGGAGCTGGACGATGTTGCGCACCGTCCACGGCACATAGAGGACGGCCATCCCCAGGACAAGCAGCGCGACATAGCCCGCGACGCGCGGGAGCGCTCGGTGGTACGCTAGCCACGCAGCGATAATCGCGAGCACGATCAGCGCTCCTTCAGGCCGCACCATGCCAACCGCACCCGCGACGACACCGATTAGGAACACACGCCACGGCACGACGCGTTCGCGCAGCGTCCATCCATAGACGAGACAGAGGAGTACACTGATCAGGCCGGCAAAGAATACCTCGGTCATGACCAGGCTGGAATAGAAAATGTGGCTGGGAAAGCCCGCCATGATCGCCGCGGCGATCAGTCCGCCGCGCTTGTCCCACAGGCGCGAGGAGAGGTAGTAAACGCCCCCTACCAGCGCCAGAGCGGCGATGATGTTGAGCACGCGCGCGGCCGCAACGTCGTCGCCGGGCAGAAGAAATAGGCCGGCGAGCACGACGGGATAGCCGGGGGCCCACAGCGCCGTGGGCGAGTGGGCATCACACATGCCAAGATGCGAGGGTATGCCTATCGCGGTGCCGCCGCGACAGAACGCGGCTCCTGGGAACACGTAACCCTTGCCGTCGTCGAGATTGTGCGCCGTACCGTCATACCACACCGAGTCATCGAAGCGGCCGTCGCGCGGGTCCGGCTGCACCGACGCGACCCACACGAGCCGCACGACGAGTGCGGCGAGCAGGATGCCGCTCAGCCAGACCAGGTGACTGCGCGCACGCAGCCCGCGGAGCGCACTCGCGCGGTCGAACGAGAAGATGCGGAAGAGCGACGGCTCAGACGCCGTCCCGGCGATGCTCGAGCTCGAATTGGCGCCCACAGAGCGTATTCTCAGGCCCCGTTCTAGATTCGCCTACTATAACATACGATAACACTGTGAACGACCAAACCTGGGATGTCGTACCGTACGCGCCGGAGCTGGCGAGCGAGCTGCTTAGCCTGCATCGTCGCGCCTGGCCCGACACCGAAATCTGCGACGACCGCTTCCTGCGCTGGCAGTACGACGAGAACCCGGCCGGTCCCGCGCTCTCCACGCTTGCGCGCGAACGATCGACCGGCAGGATCATCGCGCAGTTCGGCGCACTACCAATGCGGTTGTGGGTCGATGGTGAAGAGCGCCTAGGCGCGCTGGGCCTCAACGTCGTGACAGACGAGGCCTATCGAAGGCGCGGCCTCTTCGTCGCGCTTGGCCGGGCGGCCGATGAACGCATGGCGCAGGCCGGTGTCTCCGTCGCATTTGCGATGCCGAACGAGAACTCGTTCCCGGGCTTCGTTCGCCACCTCGGCTACGCGCACGCAGCCGACGTGCCGTTCCTGGTGCGACCGGTGAACGTGCGCCGGCTCGTCTCGCAGCGCGTGCGCATCCTGGGCGCCGGCGCGCTCGCCTCGATCGCCGCCTGGCCTTTCGTGCGCCCGCTGCCGCCCACCCCGCTCGATGAGAACGGCGTCACCATTGAGCGCGTCGATGCCTTCAATGCGCAGTTCGATGACTTCTGGCAGCGCATCCGCGGCCGCGAGCGCGTCATGGTCGTGCGCGACGCCCACTACCTGGACTGGCGCTTTCGTCAGGTGCCATTGCGCCGCTACGAGTTCTTTCGCGCGACGTCTACGGGCCGCATTGCCGGCTACATCGTCGTGCGCACCACGGAGCTGCTCGGCATGCGCGCCGGCATGATCGTCGACTTCCTCGTCGATGACGAGCGCGCGGGCCGGGCGCTGCTCTCTCGCGCGCTCGCGTGCTTCGCGCACGAGGACGTCGATCTCGTCGCGACGCTCATGCTGTCGCACGCGCCGGAGTACCGCTGGCTGCGACAGGCCGGCCTGCGCCCGCTGCCGCGCCGATTGCTCCCGCAGCCGTTCCGTCTCGTCGCCCGCGACGGCGCTGCGGTGCGCGACGCCCGCAACTGGTTCTTCACCCTCGGCGACTACGACGTGGTGTAGGCTCCTGCTGTCATCCTGAGCGGCAAGTCCTTCACTAGAAGGACGAAAGCGAAGGATCTCACGGTCCTGCGGAGAATCTG
>JBGQHA010000030.1:0-12827 GCA_041497735.1 Dehalococcoidia bacterium
CGCGACGATCCCGCGCTCGATCCCGCCGCGCTGGCCGGCCACTCCGAAGGCATCATCGCGCTCTCCGGCTGCCGCAACGGCGAGCTGTCGCGGCTCGTCGCTGCGTACGATATGCCGGGTGCGCGCCGCGCGGCCGAGCGCCACACCGCGCTCTTCGGCCGCGAGAGCTTCTTCATCGAGCTGCAGGACAACCTCGTCTACGGTGACCGGCGGCGCAACCAGGGCCTCGTCGCCCTCGCGCGCGAGATGGACCTCGGCGTCGTCGCAACGAACAACGTCCACTATCATGTCCGCGCGCGGCATCGATTGCAGGATGTGATGGTCGCCATCCAGCACCGCACCACGCTGGACGCCTCGGAGCACCTGCGGCGTAAAAACGCGGAGTTCTACCTCAAGTCGCCGGAAGAGATGTCGGCGCTCTTCGCGGAGCTGCCGGAGGCGCTCCGCAACACCGTCGCCATCGCCGAGCGCTGTGCGCCCGACCCTCACCCCAAGGTGGAGGACAGCCCGCGACGCGATCAACGGATCGCCCCTCTCCCGCTCGCGGGAGAGGGGACGGGGGTGAGGGAGCAAGGGTTCGATCTCACGCGCGATCTCACCTACGTCTTCCCGGACTACGAGTCGTCCGATGGCCGGAGCGCAGACGAGACGCTGGAGGAGATCTGCTTTGCCGCGGCGCGCGATCTCTACGGCTAGTCGGCGGTCAGGGCGACGACGTCGCGCAGACGCGGCAGGATCTCTTCGCCCACGTTGTAGCACTCTTCCAGGTGCGGATAGCCGGACAGGATAAAGGTATCGAGCCCGATCGCGGCATACTCCCGGATGCGCTCCGCGATTTGATCGTAGCTTCCCACCAGCGCCGTGCCCGCGCCGCGCCGGACCAGGCCGATGCCGGCCCACAGGTTTGGCGAGACGAACAACGCGTCCATATCCACCCGCCCATTATGGAGCGTCGCCATGCGCTGCTGCCCGACTGACTCTGTGTTCGCGAAGCGCTTCATCGCCGTCTCGATCTGCTCCGGCCGCATCGACTGCAGGATGCTCTCGGCCGCGGCGTAGGCGTCCTCCTCACGCTCTCGGGCGATGACGTGCAGCCTGATGCCGAAGCGGAGCGATCGGCCCTGCTCCCGAGCGAGCGCTCGCATGCGCGTGACGCGTTCCTCCACCCACGCGGGCGGCTCACCCCAGAGGAGATAGACATCGGTATAGCGCGCCGCAACGCGCTCGGCTGCGGGGGACGCGCCGCCGAAGTAGATCGCCGGGCGCGGCGGCGGCCCGTCCCAGCCAAACGGTGTCTTCAGGCCGCCGCCAGCGACTCTGTAGTATTTGCCTTCGTAGTCGAACGGCCCATCCCAGCACTTGCGGAACACATCGAGGAACTCCTCGGTGCGTTCGTAGCGCGCGTCGTGATCGAGAAAGTCGCCGAAGCCCTGCTGCTCATCGGCCTCGCCGCCGGTGACGATGTTGATCAACACACGATCGCCGGTGATCCGCTGCATCGTGGCCGCCATCTGCGCGGCCAGCGTCGGCAGCAGGAAGCCGGGACGGAACGCCACCAGAAAGCGCAGACGTTCCGTGTCGCCGGCAAGCGCGGTGCAGATGAGCCAGGCGTCCTCGCAGTTCGAGCTCGTCGGCGTGAGCGCGCCGACGAAGCCCATGCGATCGGCCGCCTGCGCGATCTGACGCAGATAGGCCGTGTCGGCGCGGCGGCCGCGCCCTGCCGCCGATGGCTTCGAAGGGTCCGGGAAGTAATCGACCACGGAGCGGCCGTCGCCCCAGGTCGGGAGGAACCAGAGGACATCGATGCCTTGCTGAGTCATCGTGCCAGGCCAAGGTAGCCAGCCACTCGCGACCTTGACAAGAGTACATATGTTCTATAGCCTGCGAGCGCATGCTCCCTACTCTCGACCATCCCCGGCGCGCCATGTTCGGCGGGCTGCCCCCCGAGATCGAACAGCGCCTGCGCGATGAGCTTGCGCTCATTCGGCAGGCCGGGCAGGCCGGCTTCTTCCTGCGCAACTGGGAGCTCATGAAGTATGCCAGCGATAACGATCTGCCTGCACGCGGCCGCGGCTCATCGGTCGGTTCGCTCGTGTGCTATCTGCTCGGCCTCTCCGGCATCGATCCGATCAAGTACAACCTCTTCGTCGGGCGCTTTCTGAACGAGGCGCGGCGCAAGGAAGACGTGCCGGACATCGACATCGATTTCGCGCGCGAGGCGCGTGAGAAGATGTTCGCGCACGTCTTCGCCACGTACGGCACCGAGCACGCCGCGCTCGTCGCGAATGTGATCCAGTATCGCTATCCGATGGCGATCCGCGACGTCGGCAAAGCGCTCGGCCTGCCGGAGGCGGACATCGATAAGCTCGCCAAGCGCATGCGCGGCCGCTTCGCCGGGTCGCTGCTGGAGGAGATGCAATCGATACCGGAGTTCCGCCAGCGCATGCACGCGCCCGTCTGGCGAGAGTTCGCGCGTCTCGTCGAGGAGCTGCGCGGCATGCCCCGCCACCTCGGCCAGCACTCGGGCGGCGTCGTCATCTCGACGACGCCCATCGTCCAGCAAGTGCCGGTGCAGCCCGCGGGGATGGACGGCCGCTACATCTGCCAGTGGGACAAGGACTCCGTCGCGGACGCGGGCTTCATCAAGATGGACTTCCTGGGCTATCCCAGCCTCGGCCATCTCTACCGATCGCTCAAGCTCATCGAAGAGCAGCACGGCAAGCGTTTCGATCCGCGCCAGATCCCGCTCGATGACCCGCAGGTCTACGAGATGATCCAGCGCGGCGACGTGCTCGGCATCGTGCAGATCCAATCGCGCGCGCAGCTCCAGGCGATCCTGCGGCTCAAGATCAGCTGCATCGAGGACCTCGTCATCCAGGTCGCCCTCATCCGGCCCGGCCCGATCCAGGGCGGCGCGGTCAACCCCTACATCATGCGCTGCCAGGGCGTGGAGCCGGTGACCTACGATCATCCATCTCTCGAGCGCATCCTCGGCGAAACGAAGGGCGTGATGGTCTTCCAGGAGCAGGTGCTCGAAGTGTCGATGGCCGTTGCCGGCTTCACCTCGGGTCAGGCCGAAAGCCTCCGTCGCGCGATGAGCCGCAAGCGTTCACGCGATGAGATGGAAAAGCTACGCCAGGCGTTTCTCGAAGGCGCGCAGGAGCAGAGCCTCGTCGATGCGCAGACGGCGCAGACGATCTTCGAGAAGATCGTCGCCTTCGCCGAGTTCGGCTTCCCGAAAGCGCACGCCGCCGCGATGGCGGAGACGGCGGGCAAGATCGCCTGGGTGAAGCGCTACTACCCGCTGGAGTTCTACTGCTCGTGGCTGAACGAGTGGCCGTTCGGGTTCTACAGCCCGGGCGTCATCGTCAACGAAGCGCGGCGCAACGGCATCGAGATCCTCGGCGTCGACACCAACCACAGCCGCGCCGAATGCACGATCGAAGGCGGTGCGATCCGCCTCGGCTACAACTACGTCAAAGGCATCGGTGAGAAGATCGCCAAACAGCTCGATGTCATCTACTGTCATTCTGAGCCCTTCGACTTCGCTCAGGACAGGCTCCGCGAAGAATCTGGCCCCTCCAGTACAAGTGCGCATATAGAAAACCCGGGGGTGCAGGGGGCTCTGCCCCCTGCCGGGGGTTTGGGGGTGTCCCCCAAACTCTCACATCATTACGTTTCTCTCTGGGACTTCTGGCGCCGCACACGCATCGCGCGCGAGCCGATCGAGCACCTGATCCGCATCGGCGCATTCGGCTGGACCGGCCTGCACGAACGCGAGCTGCTCTGGCAGCTCGGGCTGTTCTACCGGCCGCTCAACGCGCAGCTCCCGCTCGCGCTGCCGTACGACGCCGAGCTCGTCCCGCTGCGCGAGATGTCCGGCGGCGAGCGTATCACGGCTGACCTCTCGCTCATCGAGGGCGCCATCGCGACGCGCGGCCACATCATGGACCTTGCGTCCGTACACGAAGGGATCACGCCCAGCTACCTCGTCGATCGCCTGGAGCACGGCGCGAAGGTGAGCGTCGCGGGCTTCGTCGCGGTGCGGCAGGCGCCGCAGACCGCGAAGGGCTTCGTCTTCCACACGCTGGAGGACCGCTTCGGGCTGATGAACATCATCACCACGCCCGCCCTCGTCCGCAAGTATAAGGCGCTTGTCGCCGAGGCCGGCGCGCTCATCGTGCACGGCCACATCGAGCGGCAGGACCGCGCCGTCAACGTCGTCACCGAGCGGCTCGAGCCGCTCACGCTCGCCGGGCTCGTGCCCGACGTGCGCACGCACGATTTCGGCTAGGCTACTCGATCACGCCCGCCAGCCATTCGAGAAACTCTTGCACCTGCGTGCTGTCATCGAGGTAGTACTGCGCCGCCGTCGCCCGATCCGCTTCCTGCACTGCGATCGCGATCCCCCGCTCGCGCAGCGCATCGAACGCATCCTCATCAGTCTCGTCATCGCCGATGTACAGCACCACGCCGTCCGCCAGGCCCAGCTCATCGATCAGCCACAGCACGGCACTGCCCTTGTGCCAATCGATCGCAGGCCGCAGCTCGAAGACCTTCTTGCCGCCGGTCTTGCGCAGCTCCCGGTGCTGTTGCAGCATGCCGTCCACTGCCGATTCGATGGCGGGCACGTCTTCGTCCCTCGCCCGACGGTAGTGCGCCGCGATCGCGAACTTCTTCCGCTCGACGCGCAGTCCCGGCAGCGACGGCTGACGCAGGCGCAGCTCCGCCTCCGCCGCATCGAGCGCCGGCAGGACATCAGCCGCTCGCTCGTGCTCGATACGCCGTCCGCCCGCCAGCCGCATATCGAACCCGTGGCTGCCTGCGTACGCGATCGAGGGGATGCCTACCATGCGCCGCACGTCCTCGAGGTCGCGGCCGCTGATCACGGCGACCGGCATTCGCCGCGCAAGCTCGAGCAGCGTCGATCGCATGCTGCCCGGGAGCGCGGCTGCCTCAGGATCGTCCACAATAGGCGTGAGCGTGCCGTCGTAATCGAGGAGCAGACCAACCCGCCGCCCCGTCAGACCCGCCTTGATGTCGTCTCTCGCGTCGAGTGCGTGGCGCGGCTTCGTCCTAGAGCGCCCCCGCAACGAAGGCCTCGCGGGAGCGGGCCGTCTCTATGCGCTCAAAGTCATCCAGCAAGAGCTGGAACCAGTCGCTCAGGTCGTGCTCTGAAACCGCGTCTCGCATTCGTTGCGCGCGGATCCGGCGCTCCAGCGGCGATAGCGTCAGCGCGGCGTGCAGCGCCAGCGCGGTTCGTTTGACGCTGCCCGGATCGACCGGTAGCGCGCCGGCGCGGAGCTCCTCGAATGCTCCCGCTCTCGTCGATAGCACCAGCGCGCCGTCACGCTTGTTCAGCACGACGCCTTCTTTGGCGACCAGGTTCATCCCGTCCGCAACCGAGTTTACCAGCAGCACGTCGTACATCGTCAGCGCTACCAGCGCCTGAAGCCGGTTGTGCTCATGAAAGACGCTGATCGGCCGCCAGCTCTCGTCACCGAATCGCTCGTTTACGGCAGCGACTTCTCGGAAGACTTCATCAGCGTACGCCTGGTACTCAGGGACACTCGAACGCGTCGGCACAAGGAACGCCAAGAAGCGCACGCGACGGCGCCATTCCGGATGGTCCTCCAGCAGGCGGCCGTATGCGCGAAACCCCGCCGCGATGTTCTTCGCCGGATCGAGCCGGTCCACCCGAACGACCGTCTGCTCACCCGCATCGCTCGCGAGCTTCTCGTAGTACGGCTCCGCGGCCGGAGAGGCCAGTCGCGCTTGCAGCTCCTCGGGTGCCACCGATACGGGGTTGGCCCAGGCTTGCGTCCGCCGCCCGGCGTAGTCCGCCGTACCCGACGTCCGACTGACGAGCGCGCCGCGCAGAAACGCCTGGCACGTTTCGAGGAAATTGTCCACCGACTCCTGCGTTTGAAAGACAACGCTGTCGTTCGCGAGCAGCCCTGTGCAGATCGATCCGACCAGCCAACGCGGCAGGCGCTCCCAAGCATCGGGTGCAGGCCAGGGGATGTGCACGAAATGCTGCAACACGGCATCGGGCAGGCGATCGCGGATCATGCGCGGCGCGGCGTACAAATGATAATCGTGAATGCCGACGCGCCGCGCGCCAGTCCGCTCGAGCTCCGCTACCACCGCATTCGCGAAGACCTGATTGACTGGAAGGTAGCCGCCACTCCACGCAGCCGCCGCCTCGGCCGCCGGGTCTTCGCGCCGCAGCCTGTCCCACATGCCGTGCTGCAAGAACCATAGGATTGAGTTGCAGAACGTGCCATAGGAGAGCCGGTAGGCTTCCTGCGGCGGCACGACGAGCCGCAGCACGTTCCCGTCGCCCACGTCGATTCGCCCGCCGCACGCTGTTTCGTCGGCGGCGGTAATCGCGCCGGCGATCCACGTGACGTGCATGTCCTCGATCGCGCAACCCAGAGCGGTGGCGACTCCGCCGGAGCCACCGTCTTGCCGTACGCAGCCCGACTGATCCAGCGAGTGCTCAACCGGACCTCTATTGCTCACCATGACCAGCCGCCGCGAATTCGCCAAGAATCCCTTCTGGTACATTCCGGCCTCCCTTCCCGCCATGGTTTAAGAAAAAAACCGACCCAAGGCCATAGGCCTGCGGTCGGCGCAGACGTTGCTATGACCTCTCCCAGCGGCCTACGGGGTTAGCTGGCGGGTTACGGCTGGAAGAGCTGCCGTTTCCGGTCACCCGGAATTCACCCCAGTGGTTGGTTCCCCCGCCCTCGACTGCTCGAGGTTCGGCCAGTTGAACCTCATCTATTATACCCGACCCCCTGGCCGCGCAAGCATCTGCCTTATGGCATGTTTGCCCGCCAAAATCCTCAGTCCTACCTTCCGCCAGACACCCATTGTCACACTTTCGCAACCAAAATCTCCACCTTGAGGCGTACGCTCTACACATGAAGACCGCCCGGCGGGCCATCAGAACGCTCATTCGAAGTCCTCTGCGGTCAGCGCTCGTCATGGCCGTGTTCACGGTTAGCGTCGGCTTGACGCTGATCATGATCACGGTGAACCAGGCGTTCGCCAAGCGGCTCGATGATATCAAGGGTCAGGCAGGCACGACGATCACGGTTCGTCCCGCCGGAACATTCGGCGGCGGCTTCTTCGGTGGCGGTGGGGGCGGCGGCGCGAGCGACCCGGGCACGGCAGGCGGGACGACCGGCGGAGGGACGTCAACAGGCGACGCCGCGCAGACCACGACGCCCTCACTGACCACTAGCGACGTAACGAAGCTGCTCGCCATCCCCAGCGTCGCGGGCGCTTCAAGCCAGATCACAGTCCGCTACTCCGGAACCGACCTGACGCCTGCGCAGCCTCAGAACAGCGGAACGCAGGGCCAGGGATCGGGGGGCACGGGCGGCCAAGGGCGGGGCTTCCGGCGCGGTATCCTGATTACCGGCACGGATAACCCCGCCGGCCTCACCACCGTCGGTACACAGGACGTCCAGATCACGTCGGGCCGCACCTTCACCGCCGACGAGGCCAACCAGAATGTCGCGGTCATGGGTCAGGCGCTCGCTCAGCAGAACAATCTCTCGGCCGGCGGCACGTTCCCGTTGCAGGGCGCGACGTTCCAGCTTGTCGGAACGTTCACGACTGGCACGCAGTTCGGCGATAACTCGATCTTCATTCCGCTGCAGAGCGCCCAGACGCTGTTCCAACGCCCGGACTCCATCGACTCCGCCGTCGTCCAAGCCACCAGCGTCGATCAGGTCAATCCAGTCGCCGACAGCATTCGAACCACGCTGGGTGCGAACAACGTTGACGTGACGACGGAGCTCTCGACGTTCCAGCGGATCAGCGCTCCGCTGTCGGACGCAAAGAACAGTAGCCGGATCGGCATGATCGTCGCGCTCGCCGCGAGCGCCGCCGTCATCCTCTTCTCGATCGGCCTCGTGGCGCGACAGCGGATCAAAGAGATCGGCATCCTGAAGGCCGTCGGCGCGTCCGGCTGGCACGTCACCGGCCAGTTCGCGATCGAAACTGCCGTGATCAGTATCTTCGCGGCGCTGATCGGCGCCCTGGCGACATATCCGCTGGCGCAGACAGTGGCTAACGGCCTGGTTTCTCAGCCCGCGAGAACCACCGGGCGGGGCGCCGCATTTGCCGGAGGCCGGGCTGCCCAAGGTTTCTTCGGCGGCACGGGCAGCGGTCTGCTCGGCAACGTCGGCGTCGCCGTCTCACCGGACATCTTTGTCTACGCACTCGGTATCGCGATCTGTCTCGCCGTCATCGCGACGGTCGTGCCGGCCTGGTACGTCGGACGCGTCAAGCCCGCTGCGGTGCTTCGTCATGAATGACCAATCGAACGGCGTGTCGATCGCTGTGGCGGACGGTCTCACGAAGCACTTCAAGAGCAACGCCATCACGGTGCGCGCCGTGGACGGCGTGAGTTTCCACCTGCCCGCCGAGAAGATGATCGCGCTGCGGGGGCCGAGCGGCTGCGGCAAGAGCACGCTGCTCAACCTCATGGGCGCGCTCGACCGGCCCGATTCAGGCAGCCTCACTATCGGCGGCATCGACGTCGCGAAGCTGAGCGGCCACGAAGAGGTGCTCTACCGGCGGCGCAAGGTCGGTTTTGTCTTTCAGATGTTCAACCTCGTGCCGCAGCTTTCTGCTATCGAGAACGTGATGCTGCCGATGGAGCTCAATGGCGGCGGCGCTGACAGCGCCTTGCGCGCCCGCTCCGCTGCGCTGCTACGGCGTGTCGATCTTGCTTCCGATCGTGAGGACCGCACCCCGTCGAAGCTCTCCGGCGGCGAGCAGCAACGCGTCGCCATCGCCCGCGCGCTCGCGAACGACGCGCCACTCATCCTGGCCGACGAGCCGACGGCCAACTTGGACTCCAAGACCGGCGCGCTCATCGTGCAGCTCCTTCGCAGCTTGTGTAACGAGGCGCGCACGGTGGTCATTGCTACACATGACGACACGATTGCGCGAGAGGCCAATATGGTCCTTGAGATGCGCGACGGCAAGCTCGTCACCACACTGCAGGCATCTCCAGCCTGACCCACACCTCGTCACACTTCCGAAACGACATGCTCCCATTCCGGGCGTATGCTGGATTCGGAGACAGTGGTGACCACCACACTTGCCGGCATCAGGTTCGAAGCCCTCGGCACCCAGGTCGAGGTCTTCTCGGACGCCGCCGAATCGCTTGCTTCCCAACTTCGATCGCTCGTCGCTGAGTACGAAGCGCGCTTCAGCAGGTTTCGCGCCAACAGCGAGCTGCAGCAGCTCTGCCGCACGGCCGGCGCGGAAGTCGCCGTCTCCGATGACATGTTCGACGTGCTCAGCCTGGCTGCCCGGTTCTGGGAAGAGACCAGCGGCATCTTCGATCCGCTTGTCCGTCCCTCTCTGGAAGCGGCGGGGTACGACCGCACATTTCACGCTGTCGAGCCCAGCAGTGCGGCTCCTGCCCCGCCGCCACTAACGCAACCGCACACCTTCGGCGATGCGCAGCTCAACGCGGCACGCCGAAGCGTGCGGCTGCCCCACGGCGCGAGCCTCGATCTGGGCGGCATCGCCAAGGGGTGGATCGTCGATCGCCTCGGCGACTTCATGGCGAACTACAGCTCGTTCCTCGTCGACATCGGGGGCGACATGGTCGCGCGCGGCGACGGCCCCGACGGCGGCCCGGGCTGGCTGTTGAGCATCGCCGATCCCGAACATTCCGACCTCGATCTCGCATGGCTGCGGCTCCGCGACCGCGCCATCGCGACGTCAACGACGATGCGCCGGCGCTGGCAGCGCAACGGCCAGTGGCTCCATCACATCATCGACCCGCGAACGGGCGCCCCGGCTTTCGCGGGCGTCACGCAGGTGACGACCGTCGCGGCGACGGCTGTCGAGGCCGACATCTGCGCAAAGACGGCGATCGTGCTAGGCGAGGCCCGCGGCCTCGACTGGCTGGAGGCGCGCGACGAGCAGGCGCTCCTCGTCACGGAGCGCGGCCCGGTCGCCACGCTGCGGTGGCCCGCGCTCGAGGTGCCGATGAGCATCGCTCATTTGATTGAAAGGGCTGCGCTCGCATGAACACAAAGTATCCCTCCTCGAAATTGACGCTCACCGCCGTCAGCCTCCTCGCCCTCACCACCATCGCAGGCTGGATCGGCACGAACGGACCGTTTGGCGCAGCGGCGAAGACAACGACGCAGGCGCAGACGCAGACGCAGACCCAAACGCAGGCGCCCACCACCCGAGCGACTGTCCACGATGGCACCGGCCGCAGTTACACCAGCAGGCAACAGAGCAGCTCCAGCAGCGCCCCTGTCGCGCGAAGCCGCGGCTCCTAACGATGAACCCGCAGTTCTACTGGTACCTGACGCGATCGGCCGGACTGGTGACGTTTGCGCTGCTCACGTTCTCGACGGCGCTGGGCATCAGCATCTCGGCGCGCGTCGGCCACGGCCTCTTCGAGAAGCCATGGTGGTATGAGCTGCACAAGTTCGCCGCGCTGCTCGCGCTCGGCTTTCTCGGCATCCACGTCATCGTCCTCCTGCCCGACCCCTGGACGAGCTTCGGGCTGGCCGATCTGTTCATCCCCGGCGGCGCGCCCTACCGCCCGATCGCTACGGCCATCGGCGTGCTCGCGATGTACGGCGCGCTGATCGGGACGCTCAGCTTCTATGTGCGGCGCTGGATCGGCGGGTACAAGGGCTGGCGGCTGCTCCACTACAGCACGTTCTTCACGTTCTTCCTCGCGCTGCTGCACGGCACGCTCTCCGGCGCCGATTCGCATCAAGGCTGGGTGGAGCTGATGTACGCGGGCGCCGGGCTGCTGATCTTTACGCTGACGCTGGTGCGTGTGTTGCAGGAGCCGCAGCAGCGAGCGAAGAAGCCGCAGCTCGCCTCGCTTTTCACCGAGCGCCGTCAGCCGGCGATACCGGCCAGACCGCGCTCAGCGCCTAGAAGTAGTTCACGCTGATCCCGCCATCGACGACAAACGTCGTGCCCGTCGTCCAGGACGACTCGTCCGAGGCGAGGTAGAGCGCTGCGTTCACCACGTCCTCCGCCCGCCCGAACCGCCCCAGCGGGATGCGGTTCAGCCGCAGGTTGCGGGCGGCCTCGTCGCGGAGCAGCTCGCGCAGGAGCGGCGTCTCGATCGGGCCCGGGCAGATCGCGTTCGCGCGAACGTTCTGCCTCCCGTACTGCACCGCGAGCGATCGGGTAAGCGAGAGCACCGCGCCCTTGCTCGCGGTGTGGCGTCCTGCGGCACGCTGCAGCCCAGCAGCGCCACGAACGACGCCACGTTCACGATCGAGCCGCCACCCGCGCGGATGAGCTCCGGCACGCCGTACTTGCAGCAGAGCATCACGCCGCGCAGGTTCACATCGAGGACGCGCTCGTACGTCGCCTCGTCCATATCGGCGACGGAGCCGTCCTCGTCCGGGAAGATGCCGGCATTGTTATAGAGCACGTCCAGCTTGCCGAACGCGCGCACACCCTCCTCCACCCAGCCGCGCACGTCGCCCGCCTTCCGGACATCGCCCGCTAGCGCCACGATGCGCCCGCCCGCCTTCGATACGCCGTCCGCAGTCTCGCGCACGGCGTCCGCATTCACGTCCGTCGCGACGACGGCCGCGCCCTCGCGCGCGAAGACCTCGCAGGCGAGGCGGCCCATGCCGCTCCCCGCGCCCGTGATCAGCGCGATTTTGTTCTCGAGACGCATGTTTGGCTCCCTTCGGGTTGTGAACGAAACGTAGGCGGGGGTCTTCAGACCCTCGCGCGTCGGGGTCTAAAGACCCCCGACCTACGACTAAGACGATATGTTGCACTGATTATCACGGCGGGTGAGATGAGGGGAAAGTCCAGGTATCGCTGAAAGGCTCGGCAGAAGAGGACGCGGCCTCCCTGCGGGACCGCCAGACCCTTCGCTTCGCTCAGGGTGACAGATTAGACCTGCTCGAAATAGCGCGCGCGCTCCCAGTCCGTCACCGCGCGGCGGAACTGCTCGACTTCCCACTCCCGCATGCGCGCGTACTGCTCGACGAACTCCGAGCCGAAGTACTCGCGTGCGACGGCGCTGCTGCGGAAGCGTTCGACTGCCTCCGCCAGCGATGGCGGGAGTCCCGGCGCTTCCGTCGCGCGATAGGCGTCGCCCGAGATCGGCGCCGGTGGCTCCAGCTTGCGCTCGATGCCGTGCAGCCCGCCCGCGAGCGTCGCTGCGAAGCCGAGGTAGGCGTTCACGTCGGCGCCCGGCACGCGCGTTTCGAGCCGGCAGCCGTCCGCCGTCGAGGCGATCGCGCGCACGGCCGTCGTGCGGTTCTCGAAGCCCCAGGTTGCCGTCGTCGGCGCCCAGCTCCCCACAACGTAGCGCTTGTACGAGTTCACGTTCGGCGCGTACATCAGCATCAGCTCCGGCATCGTTGTGAGCACGCCTGCAGCGTACGATCGCATCAATGCCGATGCGTGGTGCGGCGCGCTCTCGTCCCAGAAAGCGTTGTGATCGCCGGCCCAGAGGCTCTGGTGCAAGTGTCCGCTGCAGCCATCGATGCGGTCGTCGTACTTCGCCATGAACGTCGGCACCACGCCCTGCTGCGCGGCGATCTCTTTCGCGCCGCTCTTGTACAGCAGCGCGTAGTCGGCGGCCGTCACGGCATCGGCGTAGCGGAGATTGATCTCGTACATCCCTTCGCCGTGCTCGCGGTTGTAGCCCTCCACCGGCACGCCGTACTCCACCATCATCCGCCGGATGCGCCCGACGACGTCCTCGTCGATGCTGGCGTGGTGGATGCTATAGCAGTTCAGGCCGGGGTTGAGCGGCTCGAGGTCCGTGAAGCGTTTCGCGCGCA
>JBGQHA010000031.1:0-12738 GCA_041497735.1 Dehalococcoidia bacterium
CGCGCCGCCACCGAAGGGCGGCAAGCCGTCGCTCTCCGAGGTGCAGCAGCTCGCCGTCGCCGGCCTCGTGCGGCTCGGCTACAAGGAGTCCGAGGCGTCGAAGTGGGTGCAGGACGTCAGCAAGGACGGCGAAACACCCGACGTGGAGGAGATCATCCGCGCCGTCTTCTCGCAGCGCAGCCAGCAGATTGGCTGATGCCCAGAACCTCGGAGCCAGTGAGCCACACAGAACCCGGTGGCTAACGAAGGGTTCGCTGGTTCCGAGGTTCTATGGTTCTGCTAAGATCACCCCACGAAAGGTGGATCACCCTTGGACGTTGCCTTCGCTCTGCTCGCCGACGCCGCGAACGTCTCCCGCGAAGGGAAGCTGAACATCCTCGGCGCCTTCGACCGCATCCACGGCGCGCAGTTCCCGCTCACCTGGCCGCGCATGGTGCTCGTCACCCGCTTCGTGGCGTCCGCCGCGGAGTACGGGCAAGAGAAGTCGATCGAGATCATCACGCTCGATGCCGACGGCAAGCGCCTCGGCGCGGCGACGGGCAAGATGCAGGTGCCGACGCCTGACGCTGGCGGGCGGCCCCTCAAGATCAACCACATCCTCCCGATGACACTGACCTTCCCCGGCCCGGGCGAGTACAGTATCGAGATCCTGGTGAACGGCGAATCGAAGGCCGCCGTCCCGCTCGATGTCGTCCAGCGCCAGGACGCCCCCTCCGCCAACGGCGAGCAGCAGCAAGCTGACGTCTAGCTCCTGACACGGCGCTGTCAGCGCCCTTTGGTAAGATGAATAGCCATGGGAACATTCACGCACTCAATCACCGTCATCGGCCCGACCGGTCAGAGACGCACGCTGGACGCACTAGTGGACAGCGGCTCCACCTTCTCCAGCGTTCCTGCGGACATCCTGGGCGAGCTCGGCGTCGAACCGCGGCGCGCGGTCCAGATGCGTTTGGCCGACGGCTCAACACACACACAGAAGCTCGGGCGCGCTCTCGTTCAGCTCGATGGCCTAGAAGAGATCACGTTCGTCATATTCGGCGAGCCCGAATCGCCACCTGTCATCGGCGCCGTGACCCTGGAAACGTTCCTCCTCGGGATCGATCCTGCCGGCCGGCGCCTCGTGCCAATCGAGGGATGGCGCGTCTAGTTCATGCCTGACTTCCGTCTCGTCTCCGACTTTCAGGCCACCGGCGACCAGCCCCAGGCGATCGACAAGCTCGCCGCCGGGCTCGGCCAGGGGCATCGATACCAGACGCTGCTCGGCGTCACCGGCAGCGGCAAGACGTTCACGATGGCCAGCGTCGTCGAGCGCGCGAATCGGCCCACGCTCGTGCTCGCGCCCAACCGAACGCTCGCCGCGCAGCTCTGCTCCGAGTTCAAGGAGTTCTTCCCCGAGAGCGCCGTCGAGTACTTCGTCTCGTACTACGACTACTACCAGCCCGAGGCGTACATCCCCCGCACCGACACCTACATCGCCAAGGACTCCGACGTCAACGACGAGATCGATAAGCTCCGCCACGCCGCTACGCGCGCGCTGTTCGAGCGGCGCGACGTGCTCATCGTCGCGTCGGTGTCGTGCATCTACGGCCTGGGCGAGCCCGAGGAGTACCAGTCGTTCGTGCTGTCGTTCAAGAAGAACGCGAAGTTCGACCGCACCTACTACATGCGCCGCCTCGTCGATATGCAGTACGAGCGCAACGACATGAACCTGGTGCGCGGCAAGTTCCGCATCCGGGGCGACAGCCTCACCATCCAGCCCTCGTACGAAGAGCTCGCCGTCCGCGTCGATTTCTTCGGCGACGAGGTCGAGCGCATCATCGAAGTCGATCCGCTCACCGGCGAGCTGCTCGCCGAGCGCGACAGCATCGACATCTATCCGGCGAAGCACTTCGTCACGTCGCAGGACAAGCTCGAGGCAGCGATCGGCGACATCGAGGCGGAGCTGAACGCGCGCGTCGCCGAGCTGAAGGCGCAGGACCGCATCCTGGAGGCCGCCCGGCTCGAGGAGCGCACGCGCTACGACCTCGAGACGCTGCGTGAGACGGGCTACTGCCCCGGCATCGAGAACTACTCGCGTCATCTCGCGCGCCGCGCCGCCGGCAGCACGCCCTGGACGCTGCTCGACTACTTTCCGGACGACTGGCTGCTCTTCATCGATGAGTCGCACATCGCCGTGCCGCAGGTGCGCGGCATGTACCACGGCGACGTCTCTCGCAAGCAGACGCTGGTCGACTACGGCTTCCGGCTGCCCTCGGCGCTCGACAACCGGCCACTCAACTTCGCCGAGTTCGAGGACCACATCAACCAGTGCATCTTCACCTCCGCCACGCCCGGCCCGTACGAACGAGAAGTCCAGCGTCAGACCGTCGAGCAGCTCGTGCGCCCGACCGGCCTCATCGACCCGACCGTCGAGGTGAAGCCGACGCACGGCCAGATCGATGACCTCATGCACGAGATCAAGCAGCGTTCCGAGCGCAACGAGCGCGTGCTGGCGACGACGCTCACGAAGAAGATGGCGGAGGACCTGGCCGACTACCTGCAGGAGATGGGCGTGCGCACGCAGTACCTGCACTCCGAGATCGCCACGCTGGAGCGCGTCGAGATCCTGCGCGACCTGCGCCAGGGCGTGTACGACGTTGTCGTCGGCATCAACCTCCTGCGCGAAGGGCTCGACCTGCCCGAGGTGTCGCTCGTCGCGATCCTCGACGCCGACAAGGAAGGCTTCCTGCGCTCGCGCGACTCGCTCGTCCAGACGATGGGCCGCGCCGCGCGCCACCTCAACGGCCACGTCATCATGTACGCCGATGTCATGACCGATTCGATGCGCGCGGCGATCGCAGAGACCGACCGCCGCCGCAAGATCCAGGTGTCGTACAACCTCGAGCGCGGCATCACGCCGGAGGGCATCCGCAAAGCGATCCGCGACATCACCGATCACGTGAAGAAGGTCGCCGAAGAGCGCGCCGAGTACTTGATCGCGCACGAGGTGCCGAAGGACGAGCTCGCGCGGCTGATCATCGACCTCGAGTCGCAGATGAAGACCGCGGCCAAGAACCTCGAGTTTGAGAAGGCGGCACTCATGCGCGACCAGGTCTACGAGCTGCGCAAGCGCCTCATCGACGAAGAAGGAGACGCGAGCGTGCTCCGCCAGTTCGCCGAGACCTCGTACGGCGCGCTGGGCGGCCGCCGCCCCAAGCCCGGCGGCCAGCGCGAGACCTCCACCCGCGCCCGCCGCGTCAAACGCTCCCGCTACGGGAAGTAGAGGGCGCGCTACCGCTCCTCCTGGAGAAGTCCGCGAAATTCCCTCTGCCAGGCATTCTTTGACTTCGTCGACGCAACTTCTTGATCAAAGTCTTTCGGGAGTGGCCACTGTGGTCCCTCGCTATCTCGTTCCCAAAGTCTGAGAGCACCCACGATCAGCGAGCGCACCAATCTCCTCACTGTTTGAACCGCGAGACGGCCCGCCTTCACGTCGTACTCGGGACGGACTTCTGGTGCAACACCCGTCAATCGCATCAGCCAGTCACGGTAGTCCTTTGGTTTCGGCGTTCCGCCGTGCAGTATTCGGGATCGAATGTCGTAGACCGTACCGACAGTGCGGTAGATTGCTCTGGCTTCGCGGTCGCCATTACCAAGCAGGAATGCCGAGCGAAGCCGTAGACGATGGGTTGTTTCTGCTTCAGATGCAGGCCCCAGGAGAGATTCGAGAGCAATTGTGAGATCAACAATCTTTCCCACCCAGTTCCCATCATCGTACGTCGAATTGAACCGCTCCAGTGCGACTCGCAAACGAGGTTCAACCGACTCGGACCGCCAGACCGCCGAATAGACACGGGTGTGGAGAGCTCGCCAGAGTGATCGCAGGTAAGGGACATCACGGCGCCATATGCGGCACTCTTCCTCATATGTAGGCATGTGTTTAAACGCAGGCCCAACGTTCTTGTCGACGGTAGCATCACTGACGAGCGCACAGTGAACAGAAGGCGCGCTTCTCATGTGCATTCTCGTACCGAACTGGCCAGCAAGCCATTTGTCTGCCAACTCGCCCATCCAAGGAAGAGATCTCAGAGAAGTCATCTCGTCAAGGCGGATGGTTTCAGCATCTAGCCTCAGGCCTAGGATCCGGGTCATGTCACGCAAGCGAGCTTGTCTTCGACACAGCTCATCCCATAACAGTTTCGCCTCTCGGCGAAAGACCGCGCGTTGCGGTTCATCCGTTTGTGACTTAGCTAACACCCGAAGAGTGAGGCGCATCGCTAAGGAGAGTGTGCTGTCTGTCAAGCGCCGTTCAAAGCTGGCCGACAGCCATTCTTCAAAGCGTGTCAGGGGCGCGACCCCAGTCAGGTCTGGGTAGACAAAGTCATAGCCGGATTGCAGGATTCGTGAGTTTCGTGGTCGCGGCCATATCCCCATGGCAACAAACCGTTTGGTTGTCGCGTTTACGGCATCCCATGCAAGGTTTCGGAATGTCAGTTCATCGACCATTTCGACGTTGCCAACCATATGATACAGCCGCGTTCGGCAAGCACGCATTCGCCAGCGCTACGCGTCCCCGCGCTAACATCTTCCCATGCTCGATCACTTCCTCCCCACCTACGACTTCTCTGAGCGCCCTCTCCCCTAACCCCTCTCCCCAAGGGCGAGGGGAACGAGGGAGCCACCTGCTACCTGCAGTATGATAATGCGATGCGCTTCGACGGACTGGTCACGCCGGCAGTTCAGCGAAGGATGTTGGAAGTTGCGCGTGACTTTCGCAGGGAGCCGCAGCCTAGCGAGGCCATGCTGTGGCAGGCGCTCCGGCGCAAGCAACTCCGCGGGCACAAGTTTCGCCGGCAACAGCCGATCGGCGCGTTCATCGTCGACTTCTACTGCGACGCGGTGGGGCTAGTAGTGGAGGTTGACGGGCCCATCCACGCATCGCAGGCGCAGGCCGATGCGGAGCGACAACGCATTCTGGAACAACTCGGCCTGCGCGTGCTCCGCGTCAGCAGCCGCGACGTTGAGTCGGATCTCCCCAAGGTGATCCGACTGATCGAACATGCGCTTGACCAACCACCCGTTCCCCTCTCCCTTGGGGAGAGGGGTTAGGGGAGAGGGCATGCCACCCATGCTCCTCGACTCCTTCCACGCTTCGCAGGCGCAGGCCGATGCGGAGCGACAACGCATTCTGGAACAGCTCGGGCTGCGCGTGCTCCGCGTCAGCAGTCGGGACGTTGAGTCCGATCTTCCAAGAGTCGTTCGTCTCATCGAAGGCGAGCTGGATCAGCCAGCGGTTCCCCTCTCCCTCGGGGAGAGAGCCTGCCCTGAGCGAAGTCGAAGGGGGTTAGGGGAGAGGGCGCATGCTGGCCGACAGCCAAGCTGTGTCACCCGCCGCTTTGCGCTATCGAGAGCGCCCCTTACCCTCGGCCGGTACGACCCGCCATCGGGCCTGCACCTTACCAGCCGAAATCGAACCTGCGACGACCCGCGGAACATGCGCGCCGCGACGCAAACGCCTCGCCGCGGCGAGCAACATCCCGATTTGCCGCACGATTTGCGCAGGTTAGACGGCCTGAAACGGCCATCCTGCAAAACGAACTGCCATTTCGTATCTGCTGCCGACGCGGATCGCTGAACAACCAGTTCCCCTCTCCCTCGGGGAGAGAGCCTGCCCTGAGCGAAGTCGAAGGGGGTTAGGGGGTTAGGGGTGAGGGCCCTACTCCGGCGCCAGAAACCGCACCTTCAGCGTGAAGGCCTCCGGGCTCGGCCCGGCGCGGCGCAGCAGCTCCAGCCGCTCTTTCCCCTCCTGCGCGGAGGGCTCGTGGCCGGCCGACACCCACCAGAGCACCAGCGTGTGACCGTCCATCGGCTCGAACCACTCGTGCCGCGCCGCGTACGCCGGGCCGTGGTCGCCCCGGTACGCGAACGCGCGCAGCGCATCGATGTCGTCCCAGACCGACATGTTGACGATGATCATCTCGTCCTCGTACAGCCGCAGCGCCGTCGAGTTGTCGCTGTCGTCCATCAGCCGCCAGACGAAGCCCGGCGTGCGGTCGGCCAGATGGTTCAGCTCGTCCAGCCGCGCGACGAAGCTCTGCATGATCGGGTCGTCCAGCGGCGCCCGCATCTTCGCGATGTTGTACTGCGCGACGTGGTAGCCGGCCATCGGCCGCAGTCTACCACCCCGTCGAATCACAGTTGCGCCCGCCCCGGCCGATACTAGGGCTGGGGATATGTCATGGTGCCTCGGCCGGCTCTCCGCGCGCTGGTGTCTGCGACGCTGCTTGGCGCGGCGATCGCGTTCGTCTTCCTGACGCAGAGCGGCACGGCCAGCGCGTCGCTCGACCCGACGGGCACGTGGAGCGTTACCATCAGCGGCGACATCAACGCGAGCTGCACGTCCGACTTCTCGCTCGCGGGTGCTGCGCTGAGCGCCGACTGGACGTGCGGGACGTTCGGAAGCGGCACGCTCAGCGGCACGCTGACGAAGAACGCCTCGGGCGCGACGTTCCACGTCTCGGGCACCATCCACCAGGGCCTTAACGACATCTACTTCGAGGCGGACGGCAGCGTCGTCTCAGACGGCAACTCCATGTCGGGAACGTGGTACGCTGCATTCGACATCCTGTCGGGCAGCGGCACGTTCTCAGGTTCCCGCCAGGGCGCGCCCACGCCCGCCCCGACGCAGACACCAACCATCACGGCCACGCAGACTCCCCTTCCGCCGACGAGCACGCCGGGCGGCCCCACGCCCACGCGCACACCCTCGCCGACGGCCAGCCCGACTGCGCCTGGCCTCGCCGGCGACGCGAACTGCGATCACAACGTCAACAGCATCGATGCGGCGGTGACGTTGCAGTACATCGCCGGGCTGGTGCAGTCGCTGGCCTGCCAATCGAGCGCCGACGTGAACCACGACGGCACAGTGAACGCCGTCGACGTGACGCTGATCCTGCAATACGTCGCGGGACAGATCGCGCACTTGCCGGTGTAGACGACGCCGGTTGGGCGGTCGGCATTCTCAGCGAGTCAGCGTTCCTTGTTCATCCCGCACTCGTAACATAATGCGCCGATTCGGCCGCCGCCGCGTGCTAGACTCAAGCTGAGCCCCGCCGTTCGACGGGAGCCCATCCGTTCAGCGCCACCGTTAAGGAGGTTACATGAACGGTTGGGAATACAAAGTCATCTACGTCGATTTTCGGGGCAGGATTAGCGCGGAAGGGGTCGAGTTCATTCGACAGAGCGGTGAACACCGCACCGGGTTCGTTCGCCAGTACCTCGAAGCCCTGGGCAAAGAGGGCTGGGAAATGACCGGTATCGTACCCCTAGTGCGCCCGGAGAGCAGCTACTTCATCCTGAAGCGGCCCGCAGGGGCTGCGAAGAGCGAAGGTTAGTGTGCTGAGTTAGGCGCTACAGGATGGGCTAACCCTGAGCGGCGGGGCTCATTGTTCCGGCGAAGCGTGGAGCCGGACGGCAGGGAGGCCTTGAGCGAAGATGACGCGTGCGGTAGCTAGTACGTATCCAAACCGGCCGGTCTCGGGAGGCGGGCCAGCATGACGCTCTTCAGCCTGCATTTCTCACCGGAGCTGCTCCTCACCTGGCACTGGCTGGTGGTGCTCGCGGTGTTCGTCGCGGCGCTGTGCTTCATGCTCCCGCGTTCCGGCGCGACGCCGTTGCAGGTGCTGCGCGAAGTCCTGGTGCTGGTGCCGGCGTATCTTCTGTACAGCACGGTGCGCGGCCTGGTTGCGGGCCGGCAACCCGAGGCGCTCATGCGCGCCATGCAGCTCATCAAGCTGGAGCGCGCGCTGCACATCTTTTGGGAGCTCGACCTGCAGCACCGCATCATGAACATCGAAGCGCTCAAGGTGTTCGCGAACTGGACGTATCTACTCGGCATGTGGCCAGTCATCGTCGTTGTCGCGATCTGGCTCTTCCTCCGCCACCGCGACGCCTATCCGCTGTATAGAAATGCGTTCTTGTTCTCGGGCGCGATCGGTCTGGTGATCTACGCCACGCTTCCGACGGCGCCGCCACGCTTCATGGACGGTTGGGGATTCATCGATACCGTCGGTGGCGGCACAGGCGCCTACTCGCTGCCTGACATCCCGATCCTGGTGAACCAGTACGCATCCGTCCCCAGCCTGCACTTCGGCTGGGTGTTTATCTCCGGCATTGCCGTGTTCCGCCAATCGAACGCCATTGCGCTTAAGGTGCTCGGCGTCTTCATGCCGATGGCGATGCTCTTCAGCATCGTCGCGACGGGCAACCACTTCATCCTCGATGCCGTTGCCGGTGGAATCGTTGCGCTGATCGGCCTCTGGGGGTCGACAACGCTGCGCACACTGGTCGTGCGCGCCCACCCGCCGAATGGTGGCTTCCGCGCGGTCGCGAACCAGATGTTCTAGCATCCGGCCTTCTCCGCTCGTTTGTGGAACGCAAGCGCGGTCCACCAAAAGGAGTGCGCCATACCGGCCGTCACACAGCTTCCTCGGCGGTCGCTCAGAGCTCTCCTCCTTGGTCCACTCCTCCTCACCGTCCTCGCCGCCTGCGGAGGAGGAGAGGAGAAGGCGCAGGGTCCGCCCTGGGGTCTCGATAGCATCGTCCTGCCGGCAGACGCCGAGTCGGTTGTTGCGGTATTGGAGGGGCTCCCAGCGGACGTAGGCGGCCTCGCCCGCTCTCCCGCCGCCGCCACGCCGCTCTCCCCCGACGTGCTGTTGGCGAGCGAACGCGTCGATGTTGGGTACGGCGGAACTGGCGCACGGGCGGGCATCGGCGTCGTCAGCCTTGACGCCACGCGAGCCTTTGCAGAGGACCCGGAGCTGACCCTCGCAGACTTTTTGAAAACACTAGCCGAGAGCGGCGATGTGGAGGTAGAGGCCCAGCGACTCGATCCCGACGTCGCGTTGCTCTACGTTGCGTACACGGGCACTTCGGACGGCCAGGCGGGATATAACGTGGCCTGGGGTGCGCCGGACGGACTCTGGTTCTTCACCGCCTCGGCTGATACGCCGGACATGCGGGCAGCCTTGCTGGCGGTGTTCGTAGCGTCGGTGCGGGCCGCGTCGCCATAAGCACACGCAGGCTCGCTGCCCGGATGTTCTAGCGCCCCAGCTTCTCCGCGACCCGGCGAAACGCCAGCGACGCGTCCTTATCGAGAGGCTTGCCGTGGCCGAAGAACGCCGCGTCGAAATGGAGCTGCGCCAGCTTGCGGAACGACGCGCGGGCGGCGTCCTGATCCTCGTTGTACAGCCCGAGCAGCCCTCGAGGCGGCCCGAGGCCGAACGCGTTCGCCGCGCCGTCGCCCGCGAAGAGCAGCCGGCGGCCCGACAGGTAGACGGCCATGCTCCCCGCCGTGTGCCCTGGCACGTGCACGATGCGTGCGCCGCCACCGAGATCGATCTCGTCGCCGTCGGCGAGTTCGCGGTCGACGCGCGCGGGCGAGGGCACGCTTGCGCGCCGGCCGAGGATGGGCGTGAGCAGCCGCGCGAAGCCGCGGCGATCGGCCTCGGCAGGAGGATGATCGCCGCGGATGACCGGCGCGTCGAGCGTGTGCGCGAACACCTGGGCCTTCGTGCGCTCGATGACGTCCACGAGCGAGCCCGCGTGGTCGCGGTGGTGGTGGGTGATCACGATCTGCTTGATGTCTTCGGGTTTGCGTCCCAGGCCCTCGACCACGGCGAAGATCTTGGCTGCGCTGCCGGCGAGGCCCGTATCGATCAGCGTCAGCCTGTCGGCTTCCTGGTAGAGGTACGCGCGGCCGACTCGCAGGCTATCGACGGCGTGGACGCCTGGGACGATCTCCATGGCCACAGTATGGCCGCTCGACGTGCCCTTCGAAAAGCCGCGTGTTGCTAGAATGCGGCAATTCGTCAATCCGAGCGGAGCGAGGAATCTCGTAGCACCTGGTACCTAGCAATGCCCTACTACGTGTACCTTCTAGCGAGTAGGACGAAGAGGCTGTATGTCGGGGTAACCAATAATCTTGAGAGGCGGGTTGGAGAGCACAAGTCTGGGTGCACAGGCGGATTCTCCAAGAGGTACAACATTCACCATCTTGTCTATTATGAGGAACACGAATGTGTTCTAGGTGCCATCGAGAGAGAAAACAGCTCAAGGACTGGCGTAGAGAAAAGAACGTAGCACTCATTGAGTCCCTCAACCCGGAGTGGGATGACATTGCAGAGGGATGGTACACGGGGGAGCGAGATTCCTCGCTGCGCTCGGAATGACGGATAGAGCCACATGACATCGTCACCAGAGTTCGGAGGCGTCATCGGCCGCTATCGCAATGAATCGACGCCGTGGTGGCCGCCCGAGGTGCGCCCGCCCGCCGACGCACCGAACATCGTCCTCATCGTGCTCGACGACGTCGGGTTCGCGCAGCTCGGCTGCTTCGGCTCCGACATCGCGACGCCGGTGCTGGACGGCCTCGCGGCGGACGGGCTGCGCTACACCAACTTCCACACCACCGCGCTTTGCTCACCGACGCGCGCGTGCCTGCTCACGGGCCGCAACCACCACTCGACCAGCATGGGCCGCGTCACCGACCTGCCGACGGGCTTTCCCGGCTACTACAACAGCATCCCGAAGTCGTGCGGCTTCCTGCCCGAGATGCTGGTACCGCACGGCTACGCCGCGTACGCCGCCGGCAAGTGGCATCTCACGCCCGATCACGAACACCACATGGGCGCTCCCCGCGCGCGCTGGCCGCTCGGCCGCGGGTTCGAGCGCTACTACGGCTTCTTCGGCGGCGAGACGAACCAGTTCGCGCCGTCGCTCATCTGCGACAACCACCACGTCGCGCCGCCGCGCGCGTGGGAGGACGGCTACCACCTCACCGAAGACATCACCGACCACGCGATCGAGTACGTGCGCGACCTGCGCGCCGCCGATCCGTCGAAGCCGTTCTTCCTCTACTTCTGCACGGGCGCCTGCCACTCACCGCACCAGGCGCCGCGCGACTGGATCGTTCGCTATCGCGGCCACTTCGATCGCGGCTGGGACCGCTGGCGCGAGGAGACGTTCGCCCGCCAGCGCGCGATGGGTCTGCTGCCATCGACGACAGAGCTTTCGCCGCGGCCGGAGTGGGTGCCCGCCTGGGACGAGCTCTCCGCCGATCAACGGAGGGTGTACGTCCGCTTCATGGAGTGCTTTGCCGGCTACCTCTCGCACGCCGATCACCACGTGGGCCGGCTGCTGGACGCTCTGCGCGAGCTTAACGATCTCGAGAACACGCTCGTGCTCGTGCTGTCGGACAACGGCGCCAGCTCCGAGGGCGGGCCCTACGGCTCGCTGAACGACCTGCGCACGTGGAACATCGCCGGCACGACGGTCGAGGAAGCCCTCGCCCGCATCGATGACCTGGGCGGGCCGTACGCGCACAACAACTATCCGTGGGGCTGGACCGTCGCGGGGAACACGCCGTTCCGGCGTTGGAAACGCGAGGTGCACGAGGGCGGCGTCGCCGACCCGCTCATCGTCCACTGGCCGAAGGGCATCGTCGCGCGCGGCGAGCTACGCAGGCAGTACGTCCACGCGATCGACATCCTTCCCACGCTGCTCGCCATCACCGGGATCGAAGCGCCGGCCGAGATCGACGGCGTCGCGCAGAAGCCGATCGAGGGCGTCAGCTTCGCGCACACGCTGCGCGACGCGAACGCTGCAGGTAATCGCGATACGCAGTACTTCGAGATGATGGGCTGCCGCGCGATCTACCACCGAGGCTGGAAGGCCGTCGTCTACCACCCGCTCTTCGATCAGTCGAAGTCGTTCGACGAAGACCGCTGGGAGCTGTACCACGTCGAGGAAGACGCCGCAGAGTGTCACGACCTCGCCGAGCAGCACCCCGAGAAGCTGCGCGAGCTGATCGATCTGTGGTGGACGGAGGCCGAGAAGTACAACGTGCTCCCGCTCGACAACAGCCCGTTCGAGGCGATCTTCGGCCAGCACCCGAACGCCCCGCCGCCGCGCGCGCGATACGTCTACTATCCGTACGGCGCGCCCGTCCCCGAAGTCTCGGCCGTCAACGTGCGCAACCGATCGCACACGATCACGGCGGACGTAGAGATCCCTCCCGCCGGCGCCGAAGGCATCCTGCTCGCACAGGGCTCCGGGCTCGGCGGCTACGCGCTGTACGTGAAGGACGCCCGGCTGCACTACGTGCACAACTTCTGCGCCATGACGGAGCACCGCGTGTCATCGAGCGCGGAGCTCGTGCCGGGCGCGCACACGCTGGCGTTTCGGTTCGAGAAGACGGGCGAGCATCAGGGCACCGGCACGCTGCTCATCGATGGCCAGCCGGCCGGCGACGTGCGCATCGATCCGTTTACGCGCACGAGGTTCTCGATCACGGACGACGGCATCTCGTGCGGGCACCACACGGGCCTGCCCGTCTGCAAGGACTATCGAGCGCCGTTTCGCTTCACGGGCACGCTGCGCCGCGTCGTCGTCGAGGTCGAGGGCCCCGAGTTCATCGACCCCAAGACCGAAGCTGAAATCGCCATCACCTCGCAGTAGCCGGGCCTTTAGGAGAGGCCGCCGGGTGCCGATCATTCTCTAGTAGTGTTTGTTGCGCTCGGCTAGAGGAGGACGCATGGCAACGATCAGCATCGGCCAGCAGCCGGACCTGACGAAGGAACGGGCGCGGGAGATCTTCACCGAGCGCTTTGCCAGCTACGAGATCGTCCGCTCGAACGCGATCAACCGCGACTTCATCGTGAAGAAGAACGGCTGGACCGGCGTCGGCGTGCGGCTCAAGGA
>JBGQHA010000032.1:0-12373 GCA_041497735.1 Dehalococcoidia bacterium
AAGACGAGCACGTTCCTGTCCGACATCTCCAACGGCCACACGATCTCCGTCTGGCGCAACTACTTCATCGACCGCGACGTGGCCGGCGCCTCGTCCGGCGCCGACATGATCGCCTACTTCCCGAAGAGCTTCACGCCCAAGGTCCCCCCGGGCCCCACGACCAACGGCACGGGCCCGCAGGCGAGCGCCGACACGCTCCCCGCGGACAGCGTCACCTTCATTGGCGATGCGCCGCCAGGCCAGTTCTCGGAGCCGAACGACGTGGCGACGGACGCCCAGGGCAACCTGTACGTCGCGGACACGCTGAATCAGCGCATCGTCAAGGTCTCGGCGGACGGCACAACAACCAACTTCGGCCAGTCCGGCAAAGACGATGGTCAGTTCGGCAACCCGAAGAGCAAGGACTACAACGTAGCTGACGGGCCGTGGGGTGTTGCCGTGGACGGTGAGGGCAGCATCTACGTCGCCGACACGTGGAATAACCGCATCCAGAAGTTCGGGCCGGACTTCAAGTTCATCAAGAGCTGGGGCGCCCGCGACCTGTTCGGGCCACGTGACATTGCCATCGACTCACAGGGAAACGTGTGGGTGGTCGATACGGGCCACAAGCACGTCCGCGAATATTCCGCGAACGGCGATCCCATCAACGACTTCGGAACGACAAAGCAGGACAGCAACCACCAGTTTGTCGCCAGTGACTCGCCCGGCGAGTTCAGCGAGCCGAGCAGCATCTACATCGCGCAGAACGGCGATATCTACGTAGCCGACTACTGGAACAAGCGCATCCAGCACTTCGACCCGGCGTTCAAGTACCGGAATGAGATCAAGGTGAAGAGCTGGGGCAGCCCGGGTGTGACGGACCGCGCCTACATCGTGGTGCTGAACGACGGGCACGTGCTGGCGACGGACCCCGCGAACGCCCGCGTCATCGTCTTCGACACGAACGGCGAGCAAGTAGCCGCGTGGCGTCTGCCGTCGGCGGTGGGCAGCTCCCGGCCCGTTGGCATCGCGGTGGATGCGCAACAGCAGTACGCGTACATTAGTGACAGCAGCCTCGGCGCGAATCACATCGCTAAAGTAGCTGTCGCCGCGCTCCTCGCGGCGCCGGCCGCCGGAACGACGCCCGGCGCCGCGACCGCGGGCGCGTCGACCCCATAGGCCTCGATGATCGAAGCACAGGGGCTGTGAAGGTCTCCAAAGCCGTCATCCTTGCGGCCGGCTACGGCACACGGCTCCTGCCCGCCACGAAGGCGCAGCCGAAGGAAGCGCTGCCGCTCGTCGACAAGCCGATCATCCAGTACGCCGTCGAGGAGGCGGTCGCCTCCGGTATCGACGAGGTAGTCATCGTCACGAGCTCAGGCAAGCGAGCGGTCGAAGACCACTTCGACCGCTCGCTCGAGCTGGAGCAGACGCTGCTGGCCAAGGGCGACCTCGTGCGGCTGGAGGAGATCCGCCGCATCAGCGAGCTGGCCGACATCGTCTACGTGCGGCAGAAGGAACAGCGCGGCATCGGCGACGCGGTCCTCACGACGCGGCGCGTCATCGGCCGCGAGCCATTCGTCCTCATCTTTCCGGACGACGTGATCATCGCCGACGTGCCCGTCGCGCGGCAGCTCATCGATGTCTTTCACTCGCACGGCGGCTCCGTGCTCGCGGTCGAGGAAGTCCCGCATTCCGAAGTCGAGAGCTACGGCATCGTGGATGCGGAGAGACAGGACGACGGCACGTACCGAGTGCGCGCGCTCGTCGAGAAGCCGAAACCAAACGAGGCGCCGTCGAACCTTGCCATCGTCGGGCGCTACGTCCTCACGCCGGAGATCTTCGATGTGCTCAGCGAGACGCCGCCGGGAAAGAACGGTGAGATCCAGATTACGGACGGTCTGTCGCTCCTGCTGAAGCAGCAACCGATGTTCGCGCACCGCTTCCAGGGCAAGCGCTACGACACAGGGAGACCGCTCGGGCTGATCAAGGCATCGATCGAGCTGGCGCTGATGCGACCGGACACGGGCCCGGAGCTGCGGAGCTACCTGCGCGCGCTCGATCTGGGCAGCTGAGGCACCGCGATGCGCATCCTGTCGCTCGGCTTTCCGATGCCCGGCCCGTGCGTCGATAACCACACGTTCGCCAACGCGCCGTCGTTCTTCGACTACGACGCGATCGTCGTCGACCCGCGGGCGCTCTCCGATCTCATCGAGGAGATCGCTGACGGCAGCGAGCTGCACACGGCGCGCTCCGGCGAACGAGTCGTCAACGGCCCGAGCGGCCCAGGTGTTATCGGCCTGGCCGATCTTTTGCGCGACCGGCGCGACGAGACAGCGCGACTGCGCGGCGGTATCGTAGTCTGCTTCGCCTATCCGAACGTCATGCATGAACGCGTCGCCGGCCTCGCCGGCTGCGACCGCTATTGCTGGCTGCCGGCGCCGGAGGGCGTTCGCTACGAGGAGCCGTTCCTGCGCCGAGGGGAAGGATCGGGCATCGAGCCCGCACCGTCGGATCACCCCTTCGAGCCGTTCCTCACTCGCTTCGCGAGCCGGCTCGCCTATCACGCGTATTTCGAGGACGAGTCGAAAGGTACGGTGCTCGCCCGCAGTGCCGGCGGCGCCGCCGTCACGCTGGAGCTGCCCGTCGGGGAAGGCCGCGTAATCTTCCTGCCGCCGCCCGCGCGCTCGCCGGCCAGCCCCGAGCGATACGAGCTCTCGAACGCGCTGCAGGAGGCGATTCGTCAAACGCTTCGCTTAGCCTCCGCATCGAATGCCCCCTATTGGCTGCGCGACTACCAGCTACCGGGCTTGCCCGAGCGCTCTTCGGCCCGGTCCGATGCGGCGACGGAGCTAACTGAAGCGACAACAGCACTCGCAGCCGCCGACGAGGCGGTCGAGGAGCTGGAACGCTACCGGCGTTTGCTCTGGCAGGAGGGACGCTACGGCCTCGAAGAGGGCGTCCGAGCGGCGCTTGCGCTGCTCGGCTTCTCGGTTACGCCTGCCGAACTAGAGACGCCGGCGCAGATCTCGATCACGGACGATCGCCTCAACCAGCGCAGCGCTATGCTAGAGGTCGATGCGAGCGAAGGAGCGGTCGACCTGGGCGGGCACTACCGGCTGCGCCAGCGGATCGAGGGCGCCATCGCGCAGGGGAACCCGGCGCAGGGCTTGCTCGTCATCAACGGCTATCGTCGCACGCCTCCCGCGGAGCGCCCGGCGCAGTTCGACGACGCGCTGCGCGTCGCCGCGGAGCGGCTCCGCTACTGCGTCGCGACGACGGTACAGCTCTTCCACGCCGTCCGCGCCGCGCTCGAGGGCGACGACGCGACGGTGGCAGCGTTCCGAGAGCGACTGCTGACAACCGAGGGCATACTGCACGACGACTGACGCAAGGAGGCCTGACATGGCATCGACTCCCTGGGCGCTCATCCTTGGCGCATCGAGCGGCTTCGGCGAAGCGACGTCGCTGGAGCTCGCTCGCAGCGGCTACAACATCTTCGGCGTGCACCTCGACCTGCGTTCGACGATCGCAAACGCGCAGCGCATCCAGGACGAGATTCGATCGCACGGGCGCGAGGCGGTGTTCTTCAACATCAACGCCGCCGACGCGGAGAAGCGCTCGAACGCCGCCGACCAGATGGCAGAGCGCGTGCGCGCGGAAGGCGACGGCACGTTCGTGCGCGTGCTCATGCACTCGCTCGCGTTCGGGACGCTGCTGCCCTACTTCGGTGAGTCGCCCAAGGATGCGATCAGCCAGAAACAGATGGAGATGACCGTCGATGTGATGGCGCACAGCCTCGTCTACTGGACGCAGGCGCTCGTCTCGCACGGGCTGATGCGCGAGGGCAGCCGCATCTTCGCGATGACCAGCTCCGGCGGCTCGCGCGTGATCAAGTCGTACGGCGCGGTCTCCGCCGCCAAGGCGGCGCTCGAGTCGCACATCCGACAGCTCGCGTTCGAGCTGGCCCCGATGGGGATCACGGCCAACTCGATCCGCGCCGGCGTGACCGACACCCCTGCGCTGCGTCGCATCCCCGGCGGGCCGGAGCTGCTCGAGCGGGCGAAGGCGCAGAACCCATCCGGCCGCTCCACCACGCCGGGGGACGTGGCGAAGGCAATCGCGGCGCTGGCGGACGAGCGCCTGGGCTGGATGACGGGCAACGTCATCGGCATCGACGGCGGGGAGGAGATTACGGCGTAGGCTGCGTTTGACACTCACGTCCGGCCCCCCTACACTACCGATAGCCCATCGACACATATCCCGAACGGAGCAAGGACATGGCTGAACGTTCGCACTTTTACGGACTGATCATCTGCGTCGCCACCATCTTCACCGCCGTGACGTTCCTGGCCGGCGTGATGCGCCGGAGTTACTGGGCGCTCGCGCTGCCGGTGACCGGCGGGTTCCTCGGCGGCCTCTACGTCGCGTTCTGGATCGGCCGCGCGCTGATCGCGACGCCCATCGAGCCGCCCGCGGACGATTAGTCGGAACGCGAAACAACTCGACGGAAACGCGTTCCGGCCTATCAGTGCTGCCAAGAAAGCATCTCTAACGCAGTCCGTGCCCGCGGATCGATTGTTTCGCTCGTCGTGATAACCACCGTCCGTCCCCTTACGCCTGACGACGCGCAGGCGTGCGACGCCATCATGCGCTCGCTGCCAGACTTCTTCGGCTACGAGCCCGGGCTGGCCGACTGCGCCGAGGCCGTTCGCTCTCAAGACGGTTGGGTCGCGGACGATGGTCACGTTGCCCGCTTCGCGACGTGGCAGCCACGCACATCCGACAGCGCCGAGATCACGTGGATGGCGGTCGAGCGCGGCCGGCGCCACGCCGGCGTCGGTACGGCGATCATCGAGCGTGTCGTGGCGGACCTGCGTTCCCGCGGCTACAGGCTGGCGCTGGCGATGACGTCGGCGCGGCCCAAGCAGGCGGGCGTCGCTGACACCTACGGCCCCACGCGACAGTTCTGGAGCGCCCGCGGCTTCCTGCCGCTGATCGAGCTCGACATCTGGGAAACCAACATCGCGCTGCTGCAGGTGCGATCGCTCTAAGAAGGCGTTTCTCCAGGAGACAACGGTGTGAGACCGCGGCCGGCCTGAAGGTCGCTCGTAGTCGATCGTGGGTCGCCTAAGCGGTGGGCCTACGCTGAGCGCGTCGCTGTGTGGTTGGCGAGCACGTCCTGGTACAGCTCCAGGGTATGCACCGCGGTCTCGCGCCACGAGAACTGTTCGACGATGCGCCGGGTCGCGGCGCGGCCGAGCCGGCGGCGGAGCACCCAGTCGCCCAGCAACCGGTCCAGCGCGTCAGCCAGCGCCTCCGCGTCGCGCGGGCGCACGAGCAGGCCGCTCACGCCGTCCTCGATGACCTCCGGGAACGCGCCTGCCGTCGTCGCGACGACCGGCGCGCCACAGGCCATCGCCTCGGCGGCCGGCAGTCCGAAGCCTTCATAGAGCGAGGGCGAGACGAAGACCTCCGCCGTGTTGTAGCGCCGCACCAGCTCGTCGCGCTCCAGCCTGCCCGTGAGCGTCACGAGGTCATTGATGCCGAGCTCGCGCGAGAGCGTCGGCACCAGCCACGCCGTCGGCCGGTCCACGACGGTGAGGTGGAAGCCGTTGCGGCGCGACTTGAGCAGCGCCAGTGCCTCCAGCAGGTAGCGCGCGCCCTTGTTGCGGTCATCGGAGTTGCCGACGTACAGGATGCTGCCCGGCTGGCGGGCAGCCTCGAGCGGGTGAAATGTGTCGGTGTCGACGCCGTCGTACACGACAGCAATGTGATCGCGCGGCAAACGAAACTCGCGCGTGACGGACTCGGCGGAGCTGCCCGAGCCGGTGATCACGCGATCGATGCGGCGCGCGACGATCTCCTGCATCCAGAAGGGATAGAAGCGCGCCCACTGCACCTTGCCCGAAAGCGACCGGGCCTGGCGGATGCTATTCGCGCGGTCGAGCTGGAGCGGGTGATGGATGTTCGCGACGACGGGCAGCCCGTTCGCTTTGATCAGCAGGACGCCGTAGCCGAGGCCCTGCACGTCGTGGATCATGTCGAAGTGCTGGCCCGCGCGGGCCAGCTCGACAAGCTTCTGGTACGCGCGCACGCTGAACGCCGCCATGACGGAGAACATGCCAGCGCGGCTGGTTGCCATCTCGTAGAAGTTCAGCGGATGAAAGAAGCTGAGCGGGTCGCGCCCGTAGAAGAACATGCGCGCCGTTTCCAGCAAGCGATAGATGCTGTACGTTTGCACTTTGTGCAGCGTGACGCCTTCGGCGAGCTCAGGGTATGGCGGCCCGCCGATGACGTGGACCTCGTTGCCGAGTGCGGCCAGCTCGCGAGTGATGTGGTGCAGGTAGACACCCTGCCCGCCCGAGTACATGCTGCCCTGGTGGAGCAGGAAGCAGACCTTCACTGCACCGACTCGCGCGGAGGGAGCGCAATCGACGAAACATCGCGCTGTGGACGGCGCAGCTCGCGCACGCCGAGGACCTCTTCGTAGAGCGCAAGCGTTTCGTCTGCCGTGCGCTGCCAGCTAAAGCGCTCGCGGATGTGCCGCGCGCCGGCGTCGCCCAGCACCCGGCAGCGCGCCGGATCCTCCAGCAGCGATCGGATCGCTGCGGCCAGCGCGTTCGCGTCCCCGGGCGGCACGCGAACGCCCGTGCCGTCCACCACGATCTCGCTCAGCGCGCCGGCCGATGTCGCCACAACGGGCGTGCCGCAGGCAAGCGCCTCGGCCGCAGGCAGCCCGAAGCCCTCATACAGCGACGGCGAGACGAAGATCTGCGCGCGGTTGTACTGGCGCACCAGGTCGTCGCGCGAGAGGTCCTCCAGGAACGTCACGCGGCCCTGCAGGCCCAGCTCCTGCACCTGACGCTCGGCGCCCTTCGAGCCGGGGTGGTGGATCACGCGCAGATGGAAGGGCACCTGGCCGCGCAGCGATCGCAGGGCGTTCAACAGATAGAAGATCCCCTTGTTGCGGTCCTCACTGTTACCGACGAAGAGGATGCGGTTCGGCTCACGCTCAACGCCGGGCAGCGGCCGAAACACGTCCGTCTCCACGCCGTCATGGATCACGCGGATGTGCTCGCGCGCGAAACCGAACACCTTCGCGACGGAGTCCGCCGCCGCGTCCGAGCCGGTGATGATGCGATCGAGCCGGGCGGCGACCCAGCGCTGCATGACCCAGGGGTACCAGAGCAGCCGCGAGACCTTCGCGCCGAGGCCGCGCGCCTGGCGCAACGCATTCTCGCGATCGATCGCGAGCGGGTGATGGATGTTGGCGACGACGTGCCGGGGGCGCTGCTTCATCAGCCAGATGCCGTAGCCCAGCGTCTGGTTGTCGTGGATCAGATCGAACGGCCGCTCGCGCTCGAGCTCGTTCAGCTTGTGATAGGCGCGCAGGCTGAACATGTTCAGCAGGGACGCGAGCGTGTAGCGCGTCGTCGCGAACTCGAAGAGGTTCACGGGATGGAAGTAGAGGAGCGGGTGCGTTCGGTAGGCGTACTCGTCGAAGTTGTCGAGATAGCTCCAGAAGCTGAAGTTCTTGAGCTTGTGGAGCTGCACGCCGTCCGCCACGTCCGGATACGGCACGCCTCCGATGACATGCACATCGTGGCCCATACGCGCAAGCTCACGCGAGACGTAGTGCAGATAGACGCCCTGCCCGCCGGAGAGCATGTGCCCCTGATACTGGATGAAGCAGACTCTCACGACGCCGTTGCCTTCCGGCCGTAGAGCACGATGCTCTTCGGCAGCACGCGGTTCCCCAGCGCGTCGCACCACGCGAGCGCGCGCCAGTTGCGGTGCGACGGCCGATCGAGCAGCCAGCGGATGCCGCGCGTCATCGTGCCCGACTTGTGGAAGTCCTTGTCGATGACGGAGTGGACGATCCAGCGCACCGACTCCAGCGAGTGGCGAAAGTCCATCGCGAACGGGCGCGCGCCGCTCTCGTCCAGTAGCCGCGAGATGTCGTCGCGGCGATAGATGCGCACGTGACCGCCGGGCGTATTGCGGTACTCCGACGACAGCTTCCAAAGTAGCCGCTCGGAACGCTCCGCGGGCACGCTCACGCAGAGCACGCCACCCGGGCGCAGGACGCGCACCAGCTCGCGCGCGACGGCGCGGTCGTCCGGCACGTGTTCCAGCGTCTCGGTGCAGATCACGCAGTCGAACAGGCCATCGGCGAAAGGAAGCCTCTCGCCATCGCCCTGGACGGCACCAATCGTCGCCACGACGGGCCGTTCCTTCGCCGTCAGATGAACCAAGTAGCGCATCTTGCGCAGATCCTCCCGGCTCATGTCGAGACCGACAAATGAGCCGCGCAGCCGGCTCAGCTCCAACAAGTGCCGCCCCGTGCCACAGCCGACATCGAGCACGAGCGCGCTCGGCGAGAGGCAGAGCTTCTGCGGATCGATGGCCTGATAGCGGTCAAGCACGGCTGGTCAGGGAAGGACTCGCGTCTCCCGCGCCGCCTCTTGGCTCGCACGCGCGCCATTCGCGCTCGGGCCGGCCGGCTTGCGGCCGTAGTGCACCATGTCTTTCCCCGCGATAAGGTTGAGCGTCGCTTCCGCCTGCTCCACCACCTTCGGCCGCGCGCGATGGTACCAGTTGATGAAGCGCATCCACGTACGTGGCAGCAGCCGCCCTTCGTTGTTCTTGCCGAATGCGCAGCGCAGGAACCAGTAGATCGCCTGGAACGAATGCCGGTAGCGCATCTTCTGGATGTCGAAGCCCTGCGCGGTCAGGTAGCGGTACATCTCGCCGGGACGATACATGCGCACGTGGCCGCCGGGCGTGTGCCAGTATTCCCACGAGAGCCACCAGAAGACCCGCTCCGGCCAGAAGCGCGGCACGCTCACGGCCACGCCCGCCCCTGGCTTCGCGACGCGATAGAGCTCGCGGATGCCCTGCTTGTCATCAGGGATGTGTTCCAGGACCTCAGTACAGAGCACCTTGTCGAAGATGCCGTCCTTGAAGGGCAGGTGCTGCGCGTCGGCGACGATGAAGTCGGCCCAGCCCCGGTTGTTCCGCCGGTGCTTCTTGCGCGCGTCGAGATCGAACGGGGAGACGCCGGCCGGCGTCTCGAGATAGTAGCGCGCCCGCCGCAGCTCCTCGGGGTCGACATCGACGGAGACGACGCGCACGCGCCAGGCGCACATCTCGATCGTGTGGCGGCCGTTGCCGGACCCCAGGTCCAGCACGAGGTCGCCGCGCTCGAGCGGGAAGTGACGGCGAAAGTCGATCGTGACGATGTTATCGGGCAACGCGCTCCTCTCTGAACGGCTCGCCGCTAGGATACCGACGCTTGCAGCGCCGGACAAGGCGGGCGTTGCTCGCCAGCGGGCGTCTGGTCTACCCGAATCGATGGAATACGTTGCCGTCGATCTCGGCCCTGAGGAAGCCGCCCGAGTGCACGCCCAAGCTGTCGTCGCGGGCGACATCGGTACGACGGTGCTGGGCATGACGCCCGAGGGCTTCGCCAAGGCGATGCAGCTCGGCAACACGACCTGGATCTACTTCGGCTCTGAGGTGCGGCCGGCCGCGATGGCGAGGACTGCCCCTTCGACATCACGTATCAGACGGACCAGGGCCCCTTCACCCTGCGCGACCGCTTCCGCAGCATCGACGGCGAGTGAAAGGTGGTCGATATCGAGCGGGTGGGCTAGATCCGAAGACCTCACCCCGAACTCTCGAACAGCGACGCACTGACTTGAGATCGCCCTTCTCCCTGTGGGAGAGGGGACGGGAGTGAGGTCGAACCATGCCCCAGCGTTTACGCTGGGGTAGCAAGATTCTCCGCAGGCTGTGCGGCCTGCCGCCGGCCCAACATCTCCTCGTACACGGCCAGGGTTTCCTCTGCCGCCTTGCGCCAGCTGAAGCGCTCGAGGACGGAGCGCCGGCCCGCCGCACCGAGCTGATCGCGCAGCTCTGGATCGCCCATCAGGAGCTGGATCGCCGTCGCAAGCGATCGCGAGTCGCCCGGCGGCACGAGCCAGCCCGTCTGACCATGGTCGACGACCTCGGGGAAGGCGCCGCCCGTCGTTGCGATCACGGGCGTGGCGCAGGACATCGCCTCCGCGGCCGGTAATCCGAAGCCTTCGTAGAGCGAGGGCGAGACGACGATCGTCGCCTGGTTGTACAGCCGAACGAGCTGCTCCGTCGGCACCCGGCCGGTGAAGTGCACGCGCGACTGCAGTCCGAACTCTTGCACGAGGCGCGGTACCAGCTTCAGCCGGTCGCGCTTCTGGTCCACCAGCGCCAGCTGGTAGTCGAGCGGCTCGTCGCGCAAGAGATGCAGCGCCTCGATGAGGTAGCGCGCGCCCTTGTTGCGGTCCTCGCTGTTGCCCACATACAGGATCAGTCCAGGCTTGCGCTGCTCGTCCGGCAGCGGCCGGAAGATATCGGTATCGACGCCGTTGTGCACGACGCGCATGCGCGTCGGATCGAGATCGAACGCCTGCTGCACGGAGCGCCGCGACGTCTCCGAGACGACGATCACGCGCGGCAACCGTCGCGCGACGATCTGCTGCATTACCCAAGGCGACCACAGCACCCGACGGGCCTGCTCGTACGGCGTGCGCGCCTGACGGAGCGCATTCTGCAGATCGATCGTCAGCGGGTGGTGGATCGTGGCGATGACCGGGAAGCCCGACCACTGCATCGCGGTGATGCCGTAGCTGAGCGTCTGGTTGTCGTGCACGATATCGAAGCGGTGCTCGCGCGAGAGCTCGCGCAGCTTCATCCACGCCCGCACGCTGAACGTCAGCAGCAGCGACGACAGCGCAATTCGCGTCGAGACGAACTCGTAGAAATTCACCGGGTGGAAGTAGGAGAGCGGGTTGCGCTCGAACAGGAAGTTCCGCTTCTCGTGATGATAGCTCCAGTAGCTGTACGTCTCGATGTTGTGGCCGATGACGCCCTCGGCGAGCGTCGGGTACGGCGGCCCAGCCAGCACGTGCACCTCGTGGCCCATACGCGAAAGCTCTCGGGTGAGGTAATACAGGTAGACCCCCTGCCCGCCCGAGTACATGTTGCCCTGGTACATGATGAAGCAGATCTTCATGATCACCCGCAGTCTACAGGCGCCGATCCGGAGCGTCGAGCCACGGACGGTGGAACGTGCAATCGGGGAGCAAACGTGCAATAATGTCGACCGCGCAAGGGCTGGGACACGTTCGCGAGGAGGAATTGCTTATGAAGATTCACTTTTTCCACCTGATGCCGTATCGCTTCCTGCCGGAAGACTTCCGCGAGAAGAACCGCAGCGTCTGGGTGGACGTCGACAGCAACCTCTACGACCCAGCGATGGGCCACCAGATCTACAACGAGAACCTGGACGAGCTCGAGTTCGCAGACCAGATGGGCTTCGACGGCATCTGCGTCAACGAGCACCACCAGAACGCCTACGGCCTCATGCCCTCACCGAACCTGATGGCGGCCGCCCTCACCCGCCGGACGCAAAACGCCGCTATCGTCGTGCTGGGCAACAGCATCGCGCTCTACAACCCGCCGATCCGCGTGGCCGAAGAGTTCGCCATGCTCGACTGCCTCTCGGGCGGCCGGCTCGTGGCAGGCTTCCCCGTCGGCACATCGATGGACACGAACTTCTGCTACGGCCAGGTGCCGATCACCCTGCGCGACAAGTACTACGAAGCGCATGACCTGATCATGGAGTCCTGGCGGCGCAAGGACACCTTCTCGTTCAACGGCAAGTTCACGCAGCTCCGCTACGTGAACGTCTGGCCGAAGCCGCTCCAGCAGCCGCACCCGCCGATCTGGATCCCCGGCGGCGGCAGCGTCGAGACGTGGGAGTGGGTGTCCAAGATGGACTACATGTTCTCGTACCTCAGCTACTTCGGCCACCAGCGCGGCCTCTCGGTAATGAAGAGCTTCTGGGAGGAGCTGGCGCGCCTCGGGAAGGACGACAACCCCTACCGAGCCGGTTTCCTGCAGTTCGTCGCCGTATCGGAGACGGACGCACAGGCCGAGCGCGACTACGCCGAGCACGCCGAGTACTTCTACAACCGCTGCCTGCACATCTATCCGGGCTTCGCCGATGCGCCAGGCTACCGCACGCTACGCACGGTGAAGGCTGGCCTCAAGTCGCAGTTTGAGCGCCAGGTTGTCGCCGCTGCCTCCGGACAGCTCAAGTGGAAGAACTTCATGGACGACGGCTACGTCATCGGCGGTTCGCCACAGACGGTGGTGGAGAAGTTGACCGAAGCCGTGAAGTCGCTGCGCGTCGGCCACCTGATGGTGTTGCTGCAGTTCGGCAGCATGCCGCCGGAGCTGGTGCGCAAGAACACCGAGCTGTTCGCCAAGGAAGTCATGCCCCACCTACGTGGCCTCTGGAGCGATTACGAGGACAAGTGGTGGATCCACCCGCTTGCGCAGACGCAGC
>JBGQHA010000033.1:0-12120 GCA_041497735.1 Dehalococcoidia bacterium
CGCGCCTCCTGCTCAAACCCGTCCTTCTGCGCAACAGCTCGGCGCAGCGTGCCGTGATCGGTGATCCAGCCGTCGCCCTCACGCGCGGCGATGCGCACGCTCTTCACTCCGGAAGCGGCGACGTAGATCGGCACGGGTGAGTTCGGCACGTCGTAGAGGCGCGCGCCGCGCACCGGAAAGTAGCGTCCGTCGAAATCGACGACCTCGCCCGTCCACAGCGCGCGGATGAGGTGGATCGCTTCCACCAGTCGGGCCGATCGCTCTCGATACGGCCCCCAGCCGCCGGAGGGCGCTTCGTTCACCGCCTCGCCCGTCCCGACGCCGATAAACACACGGCCGGGGAAGAGCACGCCAAGCGTGGCGAATGCGTGAGCGACCTCGAGCGGATGATATCGATAGATCGGGCAGGTGATACCCGTTCCCAGCACGAGGCGCTGTGTGCGAGCCGCGATCGCAGCCAGCATCATCCAGGCGTGGCCGGCGTGTCCTTGGTTATCCTGCCAAGGATGCAGATGATCGCTGACCGTGACGCCCTGGAAGCCGGCCTCCTCGGCCGCGACGGCGAGATCGACCAGCTCCGACGGCGCGAACTGTTCGGCGGCGCAGTGGTAGCCGAGGAAGGGCGTCACGACGCCGGCTTCGGTCCATCCAGGACTTCGGGGTTGACGAGGCAGGGCGGCCGCGCACCGCGAAGCGCTGCCAGCAGGTTGTCCACGGCGAGGTTGAGCATCGCGAGCCGCGTCTCGCGCGTGGCCGAGCCGATGTGCGGCAGCACGAGCGCGTTCGGCAGCTGCAGGATCGGATCGCCGGCATCCGGCGGCTCGCGCTCGAGCACATCGAGCGCGGCGCCTGCGATCTTGTTCTCGCGCAACGCCTCACTCAGCGCGGCCTGATCGATCACGCCGCCGCGCGAGGTGTTGATGAGGAAGGCCGTCGGCTTCATGAGCGAAAGCGCGCGCGCTCCGATGAGCTTTCGCGTCTCATCGGAGAGGTTGACGTGGAGCGTGACGAAGTCCGCTTCACGCAACAGGTCATCGAACTCCGCAAAGCGGCAGAACTCCAGGTCACTGCCTGGATCGCGGAACTGATCGTGGAAGACGATCTCCATCCCGAACACGCGCGCGCGCAGCGCGACTGCCCGGCCGATACGCCCCAGGCCGATGACGCCCAGCGTCTTGCCCTTCAGGTCCGACCCCACCTGGGCCATGCCGCGCACCCATTGCCCTTCCCGAGCAAGGTTCGCTGACTGCACAAGCCGTCGCGCAAGCGCAATCACCATGCCGAGCGTGAGGTCCGCGACGGCATCGCTGAGGACGCCCGGGGTGTTGCAGACGAGCACGCCGTGCCGCGTCGCAGCCGGCACGTCGACGTTGTCGTAGCCAACGCCGAAGTTGGAGACGACGCGGAGGCCTGGCGCGGCGGCGAAGACTTCCTCATCGAACGGCACGCGGGTCGTCGCGAGCACGCCGTCCACATCGCTAAGCGCCGAGAGCAGGTCGGGCTTCGCCGGGCCTCCTCGCTCGCCGAACTTCACGATGTCGCAGTCAGCTTCGATGCGCGCGAGCACGTCCGCAGGCGGAGGAACGGCGAGGTACACCAGCGGACGGCCCATGGCGACCTATCCTACCGGATTAGCCAGACTCAGACACGCAGATACCAAGCCCAACCTTGGGCCAGCCTATGCGAAGCGCCACGGAAGGAGCCGCGGCTCTTCTACGCGCCGGCAGACCGCAGGAAGCCCAGGTAGAGACCGCTCTCGCCATCTCGCGGCGCGCGTGCGATGGCGAGACACGCGAAGATCGTCAGGCACCAAAGCACCAGCGTGTAGATGTGCAGCGGTACGAAGGGATCGAGCGCCGTCGAATCAATGAGCAGGCACGCCGCGATCAGCACGGGAAGCGGGTTCGCCAACCGGCGAGCCACGAGCGGCATGCACAGGAAGACAAGGATGACGTCCTGCGGAAAGAGGTGCGGATTGATGAGCAGCGCGACGGTGATCGAGGCGAGCAACATCACTTCGCCGCGGACGGTTCCGATCCCCGGTCGAGCGGTGCGGGCAGCTCGAGCGTACACGAGCAGAGTCGCGCCCGCAGCGAGAGCGTACAGCAGGTTCACCCGCCGGACCGCAGATTCCCCGAACCAGGCTGCGAACATACCGTTCAGCCCTTCGGTCAGCGAGATGGCGCCGCGCCAGGCGGCAGGGTGCAACGCGCTGGCCCCAACGAAGTGGTCTTGAGACGCGGCGCTGAGAAACTGAACATACACAGCGTACGAGTGCACGCCGGTCCACGGCATCGTGAAGAGCGTTAGCACAGAGACGGCCGCGACCATCGCCACCATCGGCCGCCAGCAGCGAAAGACCAGCAAGCCAAGTATCGCGATCACGGCAAGCTGCGGCTTGAGCCACAGGACGGAGAGACAAAGTCCCGCTTCCGTCTGCCGGCCGCGATCTGCGAAGTGATAGCCGAGCAAGCAACCGGCCAGGATCACGAGCGACCACTGCCCCTCGATGAGGGTCTGATAGACGGGAAACGAGCCCAGCACGATCAGCGACGCCACCACTCGAGTCTTGCCGGACATCGTACTCGTAAGCGACCGGGCGACAACGAGCGCCAGCAACGCATTCGCCGCGAACCACAGGATCCGGGCGACCGGCTCCGAGAGCATTGCGAGCGGAGCCTGCAGTACGGCCGCGAACGGCGGGTTGAGGAACGGCATGTAACCCATCGCGCCGACGGGATGCGAGACTAGCAGGCGTTGAAACGCCACCAGCGCCGTTGAATCGTAGGCACGCGCGATCTGGCCTTCGGCCACGAAGTGGGCGGCTGAGTAGAAGGCGAGGAAGTCGTTGTGGGGAAAGGGAACGGTGTGGCCCAGGGCGTGTGCAGCCAGCTCCCAAGCTAGACGCAGCAGCAGCGTTCCCTCGAAGAGGGCGAGCACACCATACGCCGCGACGAGGAGGGCTCGCTGTCGCGCGGCGCCTCCATCTGCACCACGTGCGACGACTGCCGGACCTCCGCTCGGCGTTATCACCGGAGCCTCTGCCACTGCCCGTGGCACATAGGGCGCACCCCCGCCTCACGCTGGCTTGCCGAGCCCTCGGCCAGCCTACCTCAGGAGAGCATACGCCGCGACCCCCCTCGAGAACGTTACAGAACTGTGACGGTGAGGGCGCCAGGCCGAAACAGCCCTCTCGGCGCAGGCCCGGCGCCGGCTGGGTCGTCTCCTTCCGTGGTGCGAAGCGAGTGGATAGCATGGAAGCGTGACCGCTCCCAACCGTCGCGATGTACCGCCTTATGTCGCGCTCGTGCGCATCATCGCCGTGATCGGCATGTCGATGGGGATTGCCACAGGGATCTGTTTGATCCTGCTCAGCCCGACGGCCTACCTGATCTGGGGAGTCGTATCGATCGCCGCCGCGATCCCGTTCTTTGGTCTGATGCGCCTGGCCGAGCGCCTGGCTGGGCCACCGGAGTCAGCGCTCTAACACTCCGCCTACTGCGCAGTGATGGTAACCGATTCGATGGGCGTGCCCCTCGTGATCTTCTCAGCCACGTCCAGGCCGGAGGTGATCTTCCCCAGAGGCGTGAAGTTGCTGAACGCGCCGGACGAACCGAGCGCGATAAAGAACTGGCTCGCATTCGACATGCCGAGCGTGCCCGCGTCGTAGGGGATGGGCGTCGCCGGCTTTTCGGGCGAGATTGAATAGCCAGGATCGCCGCTGCCGCGGCAGGTATCCCCCGCTTGCCCCGCCTGGCAGTCAGGATCTCCGGCCTGAACATAGTGCGGATCGGCGATTACCTGATAGAACGTCAGCCCGTTGTAGAACCCGTCGTTGGCCAGGAAGACGAAGCTGTTAACGGTCTGCGGCACCTGAGCGGCAAAGAGATCGACCTGGATGTCGCCTTCGCCGTTGGCGAGCTTGATCGTCGCCGTGTACTTCTTCGATGGATCGATCGTCATCGCGGGCGCTGAGGTGTAGTGTTTCGGCGCCAGCGTGGGCAGCGCGGTCGCGTCGGTGGCGGAGGCTGTGCCGGTCGGCAGGACGTAGTTTGTATTCTTGCTGCTGTTGTTGTTGCCTAGGAGCGAACCCGAGCGGACAATGCCACCGACGAAGAGGCTGCCCACCATGATGAGCGCGCCGACGAGAAAAAACAGGCGGACGTTGCCAAAGATGCGGAAGACGCCGCGCGGCTTGACATCGCCGGCGAAGGCGCTCCCTGGCTGATAGCGCTTGCGGCGGCGCTTCGTCTGCTGAGTTGACATGGTGCTACTCGACTATAACAAAGCGGCGGCGAAGATGAAAGAGAGCAGCGGCCACTAGCGCAGGTACCAGTTCAGCTTTTCGCGCACGCCGGGCTTGCGTTGGAGTACCGCTCGCTGCTCCGGCGCTTCGGGTGTTTGAGGCGCGTTTTCGTGTTGGGCATCGTACACCAGACGGCGTTGTGGGTGGCTGAGCACCTCGTACGCCTCGTTCAGGAGGGGCAGTTGGTCGCGCTTTTCGGCCGCCAGACGCCAGTATGCTTCGCTGATCTGGCGAAACTGGGCGCCGCGCGGGACGCCCAGCAGTGCGTAATAGTCGACAGGTGCCTTGGCGGAAGCCATCAACTAGTGAAACGGCAATACTACGCCGCCCGTTTCAGCCGAGATGTGGCTGTTTAGGCCGGCATGCCGTCGCCGCGGCGGGCGAAACGCGATGCCGTCTCGGGGCTCCAGACCTTCGTCGTGGAGCCATAGAAGTCCGTCGAGGAAGCGCCGGCGGCGGTGAGGAGCTCTCGCCAATCGGTACCGTCCGCAGGATAAGTCGCGATGCCCGCCTCGACCTCACCGGCGGGGAGCTTCTCGAGCAGGCGCTGACGGGCCAGAGCGGCGTTATCCGCTTCGATGTTGGGCAGCAGGACGACGAAGCGCAGGCTGCCTAGGTGCGCGACGAGGTCGGTCTCCCGGAAAGCGCTCGACATGGAGTCGAAGAGCTCCTTCTCGCGCTCGGAGCTCAGGCGGCCCTGCGTCGCCTCCACCAGCAGCAGCGCGCACGTGTTGCCAAAGCGCTGAGAGCGCAGCAGCTCCTCCTGGAGCCGCAGGCGAAAATACCAGTCGGCGCAGAACGCGGTCTCGCGGTCGTAAATGACGAGGCGCTCGCCGAAGTTGCGCACGCGCCTGAGGCCCTCGATCCGGCGCTGGCGGACCTCAGCCGCCCGGCTATGGAGGAAGAGCAGGACGGACCAACCCGAAACGAGAATGGCCGTGAAGAAGCCCAGCCCGGCCCAGGACGACATGGTCCGTGTAGCGATGAACGCCATGATGCCCACGGCGCTTCCAGCCGCGATCAGCGTCAAGCGATATTCTGCCCCGTAGCGGCCAAGCTGCCGATCGGACCGGATTGGCTGCTCCTCGCGCACGGTCGTCTCCTTCCAGAGAAGTATCGGCCAAATTGAGTCCAGGTTGGGTGGTCAGCAAGGGGGGAGGCGTGGTACCCCCGGCAGGACTCGAACCTGCGCACCCGGCTTCGGAGGCCGGTACTCTATCCAACTGAGCTACGGGGGCCTGCTGGCATCGTATCCACGAGCGCTTGGGCGGGCAAGGTCGCCGGTGGCAGGGGCCCAAGCGCTAGCCCTGATCCACAGAGGTGGCAACCCGCGCCGCCCGGCGCGCCGTCTGGCGATGATCCGAGACGACGAAAACGTGTCTCGTGTTTGACACGCCCTTGGAGCGCTCCACATACTGGATCGCATGCAAGCGCAACGCTACAACCCGCAGGAGATCGAGCCGAAGTGGCGCCGCCGCTGGGAAGAGACCGGCGTGTACGAGGTCGACGTGCACGGCGCCCCTCGCCCGTTCTACAACCTGATGATGTTCCCCTACCCGTCCGCGGAGGGCTTACACATCGGGAACGTGTTTGCGTTTACCGGTGTCGATATCCACGGACGCTTCCAGGCGATGCAGGGCAACGATGTCTTCGAGCCGTTTGGCTACGACGCGTTCGGCATCCACAGCGAGAACTTCGCGCTCAAGCAGAACATCCACCCGATGACGCTCATCCCAGACAACATCGCGCGCTTCCGCGAGCAGATGAAGCGCCTCGGCACGCGCATCGCCTGGTCGCACGAGGTCGACACGACCGACCCGAAGTTCTACCGCTGGACGCAGTGGCTGTTCGTCCAGCTCTTCAAGCACGGCCTGGCCGAGAAGCGGACGGCGCCGGTGAACTGGTGCCCATCCTGCAAGACGGTGCTGGCGGACGAGCAGGTCATCGCGGGCAAATGCGAGCGCTGCGGGACGGAGATCGCGCATCGCGACCTGGAGCAGTGGTTCCTCAAGATCACGAACTACGCCGAGCGGTTGCTCAAGAACCTCGACTGGATCGACTGGTCTGAGGTCGTCAAGACCGTGCAGCGCAATTGGATCGGCCGGAGCGAGGGGCTGGAGACCTCGTTCCCGGTCGAAGGCCACGACGCCTCGATCAGCTTCTTCACCACGCGACCCGACACGATCTTCGGGGTCACGTTCATGGCGCTGGCGCCGGAGCATTCGCTGGTGCGCAAGATCACGGCGCACGACCAGCGCGAGGCCGTCGCGAGGTACGTCGAGGAGGCGTCCCACAAGACGGCCGTCGACAGGCAGGCGATGGAGCGCAGCGGCGTCTTTACCGGCGCCTACGCGGTCAACTCGCTTAGCGACGAACGCGTGCCGGTGTTTGTCGCGGACTACGTGCTGATGACCTACGGCACGGGCGCCATCATGGCCGTCCCCGCGCACGACGAGCGCGACTTCGACTTCGCGAAGCGTTACGGGCTGCCGATCAAGGTCGTCGTGGCGCCACCGGGGTGGCCGGGAGGCGAGCTAAGCGAGGCGTACACGGGCGAAGGTACGCTCGTGAACTCCGGCGAGTTCGACGGCATGGAGAGCAGCGCAGCGAAGGAGGCGATCATCGCCAAGCTCAAGCGTGAGGGCACCGGCAGCCGGCGCGTGACGTATCGATTGCGCGATTGGCTCATCTCGCGCCAGCGCTACTGGGGCACGCCGATCCCGATCGTGCATTGCCCCAAGGACGGCCCGGTCGCCGTGCCCGAGGACCAGCTCCCCGTCGAGCTGCCGTACGTCGAGGAGTTCCGCCCGACCGGCACCGACCAGTCGCCGCTGGCGTCTGTGGAGTCGTTCGTTCGCACGACGTGTCCGATCTGCGGGGGCGAGGCTCGCCGCGAGACGGACGTGTCGGACACGTTCCTCGACTCGTCCTGGTACTACCTGCGCTACCCATCGACTGGCCTCGACGATAGGCCGTTCGATCCGGAGCTGACGAAACAATGGCTGCCGGTGCACACGTACATCGGCGGCAAGGAGCACTCCGTGCTCCACCTGCTCTACTCGCGGTTCATCAGCATGGCGCTGCACGACATGGGCTACCTCGAGTTCGAGGAGCCGTTCCGGAAGTTCCGCGCGCACGGGCTGCTCATCTTCCGCGGCTCCAAGATCAGCAAATCGCGCGGCAACATCGTCAACCCGGACGACTATTTCGACTCGCACGGGGCGGACACGCTGCGGACGTACCTCATGTTCTCGGGCCGTTACGACGAAGGCGGCGATTTCTCCGACAAAGGCATCGAGGGTGTCCACCGCTTCCTCTTTCGCGTCTGGGACCTGACGCAGCGCTATCGATCGCAGGGCGCGGAAGGCGAGCTGCCTGGCGACAGCCAGCGGCTCATGCACCGCACGATCAGCAACGTAACGCGTGACATCGCGCAGCTGCAGTTCAACACCGCGATCGCGTTCCTCATGGAGTACTCGAACGCACTGCAGCAGCGCCCCGCCCTATCCGGCGACGAGATCCGGACGATGCTGCTGCTGCTCGCGCCGTTCGCGCCGTACATGACCGAGGAGCTATGGGAGCAGATGGGCGGCGCGTATTCGATACACCAGCAGGCGTGGCCACAGGCGGATCAGGAGCTCGCCAAGGAGCAGGAGGTCTCGGTGGCGGTGCAGATCAACGGCAAGACGCGCGACGTGATCCAGCTCGCGGCCGGCACGGAGGAGGCGGCGGCGGTCGAGCGCGCCCGCGCGTCGGAGAAGGTGGCGCGCCACCTCGACGGCGAAGCGGTCGCGCGCACGATCTACGTGCGCGACCGGCTGATCAACTTCGTGACGTCACGCTGAGGCCAGCATGGCTGAAGAAGAAGAGCGCAAGAAGCCAGGCATCGCCAGAGAGTACGCGAACGAACGGATCGCCGTATTCTGGGAGCCGCAGTATTGCATCCATACTGCAAACTGCCTATCAGGACTGCCGGGCGTGTTCGACGCGATGCGCCGGCCGTGGGTGGACATCAGTCAAGCAGAAGCGGACGACATCGCGCGCGTCGTGATGACGTGCCCGACCGGCGCGTTGCACTTCCGCCGGCTCGATGAGGGCGAGCAAGAGGTTGCGCCCGCCGAGACTACGGTGCAGCCACGCACCAACGGCCCGCTCTTTGTGCGCGGCCACGTCCGGATCATCGATGCGCGGGGCGATGTGATCAGAGAAGACACGCGCGTCGCGCTCTGCCGTTGCGGTCAGTCCGCGAACAAGCCGTTCTGCGATGGCACACACCGCAGGATCGGCTTCCAGGCAACCTAAGTCGGTATGGGATCGGGCGGGCCCGGGTTAAACAAAAGCGCCCCGGCAACGGCCTATTTTCCCCGAGAGTTGCCCCTCCAGTATCGTTGGCGCTGAAGCGTTTCACTTCCGTGTTCGGGATGGGAACGGGTGGTTCCGCTTCGCTCTAGTCACCGAAGCACTATTGTTGCGAACAGCTTAGCAAGGCCCTCGGTTTGAGGCAAGGTTGCCTGGTCAGGCGGCGCGGTCGGCCTCGGGCGCCAGCTGCAGCGCCGGAGGCGGCGCGGCGGGCGCCTCGCTCCGGAAGACCCAGGAACTCATCGCCACGTAGCGGATGACCGTCGCCAGGCCGCTTGCGGCCAAGGCGGCCAGCAGCTCGGCGGCGCGAGGCGCGTGTTGCCAGAGCGTGACGAACACGCCCAAGGCGAGCGACGAAGCGCCCAGCCCCAGCAGATAGCAGACGAAGTACCGCGCCGCCTGCTTCGCGATTGAGCCGGTGCGCACGCGAAACGTGTAGACGCGGTTCGCGAAGAAGTTCAGGCCGGCGGTCGAGGTGAGGGCGAGGCTGTTCGCCGCGAGCGGCGGCAGCCAGCGCCTTGCGACGTGATAGGCCAAGAGAAACAGCAGTGTGCAGACCAGGCCTATCGCGGCGAAGCCTCCGAATTGTCTGCTCACTGCTCGCTTCGACATGTGGCGTTTCGTACGAACTCGCTTCCCTCAGAAGTATCGGCCGCCGATCGGACGCCCTGGCGGCCAGCCGTCCTGCAGCCAGTATAGAAACGCCAGGATCGAGTGGTGTTTCGGAAGTGTGACCTCTCGCTAGGTTACGACGGTGTACAGCACCGCGCACTGCGCCGGCAGCTCGATGACGCCCCCCGGCCGCGCTGGGAGTGATGCCAGATCGACACCGGGCCCCGAGAAGCGCTGCTCCGCTGTCGAGAGCTGCGGCCGCCATTCGTGTTCGCTGAGCTGGCCGGCCTCGACGCGGAGTTGCGTCCCGAAGTTAGCGACGAGGAGCCGCCGTTCTCCGTCGTCGTTCCAGCGCTCCACCGCGAGCGCCTTCTCGCCCAGCGGCCACGCGCGCAGGCGTTCGCCGCTCCGCGCGCGCAGCACGGGATCCTCGCGGCGCAGGCGCAGCAGCTCGCGGAAGAGACGGAGGACGCCATCGTGGGGGGCGCGAGCGCGCTCCGCGAGATCGAGCTTCGATCGCAGGAACGTCTGCTCGTCCTGCGGATCGAACGCGGGCTGCTTGCCCTTCCAGAACTGGCGGACGTCGCGCTCGCGACCCGCCTCTGCCGCCGCGACGAGCGACTGCCGCAGGTCGGTGAAGTAGAGGAACGGCGTCGATGCCGCGAACTCATCGCCCATGAAGAGGAGCGGCGTCTCCGGCGCGAACAGCAGCAGCGCGTAGGCGGCCTTGTACAGCTCGAGGCCGAACTGCTGCGAGAGCCGCTGGCCTTCGGCGTCGTTGCCGGCCTGATCGTGGTCCTCCAGGCACCAGATGAGCCGCCACGGCTCAAGCGCTGCGAGCGCGCCCGGCTGATCGTCCGGCGTTGCGCTAAAGAGCGCACCGCTGCTCACCAGCCGCGCGAGCTCGTCTGCCCGGCCCTGGTAGCTGTCGTGATAGCGGCCGCGATCGCCGGTGATCATCACGAAGAGCTCGTGGTGCGGATCATCGACCCAGAGCGCATCGAGCCCGTGGCCGCCAGCGCTCGATGGCAGCAGGAGGCGCATGTCGCGCCGGTCGTCCTCCGCGATGAGCAGAACGCGACGGCCCGGCTGCGCGCCATGCACGGCGTCCGCGAGCTCTTGCAGGATGTGCTTCAGCGACGCGTCGTGCATCTCGTGCGTCGCGTCCAGGCGGAGGCCGTCGATGTGGAACTCGTGCAGCCAGGAGAGCGCGTTGTCGATGTAGTAGCGTCGCACGCGCGCGCTGTTCAGCCCATCGAAGTTGACGGCGTCGCCCCACGGCGTCTGGTAGCGATCCGTGTAGTAGTCCAGCGAGTAGACCGGCAGATAATCGCCGTCCGCCGCGCGGTGGTTATACACAACGTCGAGCACGACGCCCAGCCCGCGCGCGTGCGCGGCGTCGACGAGGCGGCGGAGCGCCTCCGGCCCGCCGTACGCGCTCGCCGGCGCGAACAGGTGCGCCGCGTCGTAGCCCCAGTTGCGCGCGCCCGGGAACTCGCAGACAGGCATCAGCTCGAGCGCGGTGACACCGAGCTCGCGCAGCGCGTCGAGCTGTTCGATCAGCGCATCGAACGTGCCGGTGGGCGTGTAGGCGCCGACGTGCAGCTCGTAGATGACGAGCGACTCGGGATCGAGGCCGCGCCACGAGCCGTCCGACCAACGAAACGCCACCGGATCGACAACCTGCGACGGACCATGCACGCCTTCGGGCTGGCTGCGCGAGTACGGATCGGGGTATCCCCAGTGCTCATCGAGCCGGTAGCGGTAGAGCGCATCGGCCTGCGTGTCGACCTCCGCCGACCAGACGCCGTCGCCTTCCGGCGACATCGCATGGCGCACGATTTCGCCGTGTGACGGGTACAACTCGACTTCGACCGAACGCGCGAGCGGCGCCCAGACGCGAAAGCGCACGTGTCCGTCACCGATGACGTTCGCTCCGAAGTCGAGGTGCCAGCCGGGCATATCGGGAGCAGTCTAGCGTAGGTGTTCGCGCACGGATGTAGGGGGTCTTTAGACCTCCCGTGCGCTTTCGCAAGATTGGGATGCCGTTCTATTCTCGAGACAGAGCGGGCGACCTAAAGGTCGCCCCTACATTGCCTCTCCAACGCGACCTACACCCACTCCGGTAGGGCGTCCTTGTCGCGCACGAGGCGCTCGATGGCGCCGTAGCGGACGCGGCGGAAGCCCTCCGCGTACTCGAAGGCCGCCTCCCGCCCGACGGCCTTCGCCGTCGCGCGGATCTGCCGATCGATGACCTCTCGATAGTCGTGCGGGTCGCGGTTCGCCAGCTCCGGCATCTCGACGCCGGACGCGGCGAGCGCGAACTGCAACTCCTGTACCGTGAGCACCATCTGGCTCGCATGCTTGCAGAGCGCCTCGATCTTGCGTTCGATCGTCTCCGTGATGTCGACGAACTTGTTGCGGTCGCGCGGCGACTTGGCGAAGTACCACTGCTCGCCGACGTACTGAGGCTGCAGCCCCTCCAAGATCTGCTCCGGGTAGTAGAGGGGCAGCCGCGCGAACGACGCCGCCTCGTGCGCCGCCCAGGCGACGGCGCGGTGGTCGGGGTGACCCTCGTAGGGCGTGAACGGGTCCCAGGTGAACGTGATGTCGGGCTGCACCTGGCGGATGATGCGCATGAACTGGCCGCGCAGCACGTGCAGCGGCGCCTTCTCCTGCAGCTCGCCGTCCGGGTAACCGAGGCAGATGATGCGCCCGACGCCGAGCACCTTCGCCGCTCCGCGGATCTCCTCGTCGCGCGCGTCGCGGAGCTGCCGCGCCGTCAGCTCAAACGAGCCCTTGTCGTTATCGGTCGCGACGACGAGCGTGATGTCGGCTCCGCG
>JBGQHA010000034.1:0-12023 GCA_041497735.1 Dehalococcoidia bacterium
GCGGCCGTACGCGGAGCTGCTGCAGACGTTCGAGGGCAACGCGGGCGAATGGGTGGCGGACGACGTGCAGCAGTCGCTCTCGCGGCTGCGCCTGCGCGGGCCGGAAGGCAGCGCCTCGCCCAGCTCGATCACGCCCGGGCTGTTCATGCGCCTGCTGATGCAGTACCTGCGCGACAACGCCTCGAACGAAGCGCTGCTCTGGTCGCCACGGACCGCCGACAGCGAGTACCTGGCCGAGCTGCCGAGTGACTGAAGACTGTATCTTTTGCGAGATCGTGCGCGGCGAAGCCGAGGCGAGCATCGCCTACGAGGATAAAGCGACACTCGCCTTCATGGACCTCCGGCAGTTTCATCCCGGCCACACGCTCATTGTGCCCAAGCGACACATCGTTGACATCTACGAGCTCGATGACTCGACGGGCGCCGCGCTCATGTCATCCGTCGCCCGCGTGGCGCGCGCAGTGCGTGGCGCCTTTTCGCCGCACGGCATAAACCTGTGGCAATCGAACGGTGCGCCATGGCAGGAGGTCTTTCACCTGCACTTCCACGTGCTGCCGCGCTGGCGCGACGACGGCTTGCTGCGCATGGCACCTTCACGCCTTCCTCGGCCGCCACGTTCGGATCTGGACGAACAGGCAGCGCGGATCCGTGTCGCGCTGGAGTAATCGAAGCGGTAGAGGCTCTGGACGCCGCACATCGCGGACAACGAGTACCTAGCTGGGCTATCGAGTGACTTGCTCGGGTCTTCTCGACGCTAGGACATGAGTATGAAGACTTCGCCGCTGTTGGGCCTGAACGTAATGCCGAAGTCTGCGGGACAGTCCGTGCCGAGGATGACCTCCAAGCCTATGTCCGGATCGGTCTCTCGCAGGCGTTCGTGCCAGACGCAGCCGTCTCCGCGGTCGGCGATGAAGTACTTGCCGTCGGGCCCGAGTTGGATCTGGTCTCGTGTGGGCAGATCTCTAATCGCTACGCGGGTGTCCGGCGTGGCTTCAACGGTTGGCGGCGCTTCTGTCGCCGGCGGTTGGGTGGGCACGTCCGTCGGTTGCGGCGCCAGGGTTGGAGTTGCAGCAGGCTGAACAGCCGTCGGTGATGCTGCCGTTATCGTTGCAACCACGGCGGCAGACTGTTCGCCGTCGCCGCCGGTGCGGACGAGGAAGAAGACGCCGGCGCCTAGCCCTACGGCAATAACGGCGCCGATCAGGAGCCATACTGGCCAACCGAGCCTTGAGAGAACCGCCATGACAGTAGGTTTCTCCTTCGGGTGGGATTAGTATACGCCCCCCCCCCAGGAGGGGCTGTCAATACCCTCGAAGTTGTACCTGCGGCCGCTAGGCTTGCGCGCTCTGGGCGAAGCGGCTGATGTCGATCAGCGCGCGCTCGTGGATGCCTTCGCCGATCTTCACGCCGTCCTCGTTCACCACTTCGAGGTCGAACTTGTAGCGCCGGCCGTTGATCTCGGCCAGGCGCACCTTCGCGGTGACCTGCTTGCCGATCGGTGTCGGCGCGAGGTGGCGGACATCGACGTGGAAGCCAACGGACTGCTCGCCGGGATCGAGGAAGGGCGTGAGCAGCCGCAGGCACGTGGCCTCGATGAGCGAGACCATGGCGGGCGTGGAGTACATCGACGGCGCGTCGGGGCCGAGATGGACAATGCCCATCTCCTTCGTGGTGGTGATCGTCTGCTCTTCCGTCGCGCCGGGTTTGAGGTCGGGCTTCACGTGCACCTCCTTGATCGAGGGGATCTTAACACATGGGCCTCGCCAGTTGACAAACTGCGCGAGCGGCGTATACTAGGCACGACTGGTGGTCTGAGAGAAGCTCTCGAAACGCGTTCCCCGCCCGCGCTCCGACCCCAGGGGAGCATCTGTGCGCAGATTGTCCGCCGTCGCGATTCCGCATTGGCGTCTTCTTGCCGTTCTAGGGACGCTCGTGGCGCTGGTCTTCGTGTGGTGGAGCAGTTCGCTCCAGGGTTCGAAGGCCCTCAGCGTAGGGCTGAACGGCTACGCCGGTAGCCACGGCGCGGATCCTCCGATCACGGTGGGCGCGGGCTGGTCGAGCTTTTTCTGGTTCGGTTCCGGTCAGCCGTTTAACAGCGATGGCCCGTTTACGTTTACCAGCCCCGGCCCGGTCACGGTGAAGGTCACGGATGACTTCTGTCGAGGTGATCAGTTCCGGGTCTACGATTTCGGAACGGCAATCGGCGACACGTCGTTTGTGCCGCCGGGTGCGTGCGACGACGTTGGTCCGGACAACGCGTTCACAGATCCCTCGTACAGTAGCGGCAGCTTCCTTCTGGCGTCCGGCTCGCACTCGCTAACGCTCCAAGCGATCACGAATCCGTTCGGCTCGGGCGGAGCGTATCTCCGAGTCGATTCAGCTGGACCAACCGCAACGCCAACGCCTTGCCCGACTACCGGCTGCCCGACAGCGACCAATACGCCGACCGCCACCAACACGCCGACGCCAACATACACACCGACGCCCTGCCCCACCAGCAAGGTGCCGGCGTTCGGGGGGTGTGGGACACCGACTCCAACGCCGACACCGACGGGCACGCCTACGGCGACACCGACGCCCTGTCCCGCCTCTCTGACCTCTGACACAGTTGACTGCTTCACGACGGAGAATCTCTGGCACATGGAAACGCTCGCGAGTGTCCTTGGCATGAGCGGCAGCATGCTGGCGTTCAACCAAGGATGCACCGGCCCCCAGCTCGAAGGCTGCAACTACGACACCGGCAGCCAGGTCAGCGGCAATGCCACGTCGCCGTCATTCACGGCGCCGTCCGGCGCGACGTTGACGTTTACGACAGCCCGCGTCACCGAGAACGCCTGCGGTATATGGGACCGCACCGTCATCATCTACTCTACGAATGGCGGCAGCAGCTACGCTCCGTTGGTCCCGCTCGTTGGTGGAATCAGCGCCGGGAGCCAGTTCTTAGCGAGCTCGGCCGGCGAGATCTGCGGCACCTCAACGATCGCGCAGACAGTGTCAGCGCAACTGCCGCCCGGCACGACGAACATGGGTTTTTCCTTCGACTCGGGTGATGCGGTACTCAACGACTTCGCAGGCCAGTTCATCGACGACGTCCAGATCACGCCCTGCCCGTCCGGGGGCTGTCCGACGCCGACTCCAACGGCGACGGACACGCCCACCTTCACGCCGACATCGTGCCCATCGGGCAAAGTGATCGTCGGCGGTGGATGCGGCACACCTACGCCGACGAGCACGCCCACAATTACGCCAACACCGTGCCCGACAGGTAAGGCGCCGGCGTTCGGCGGCGGTTGCGGCACACCGACACCGTCGCCCAGCGCACTTCCCGGCCTTGATTTCTCGATCGCTGTAGGAACGCAGTGCGACAGTACGTCAGGCCCAGCGAAGTGCAGCTTCCACGGGGGTGAAACCTTTACGGTGGATTTCAAACTGAACAGCATTCCCAGCGGCTTCTCCTACGATGGGTACGACGCGCGAATTGATTACAGCGGCGTCAGCGTGCAACCGTCCTCGCTTGTGCAGCAGGGGTCCGGTACGTGGCCTGGCTGCGTGTTTGTAGCCTCGTTCTTCGGCACGCCGGGGCAGGCCTTGTTCGGCTGCGCGTTTGGGATAGGAGCCCAGCCTTCGACCTACACGGGTCCAATGGCGCGAATCGATTTCCAGTGTCCAGATACACCGGACCAAGCGTTGATTACACTGGTCGCCTTTCGTGCTGCGGATTCGCACACGGACGTCTTCGACGACAACGTTGTCAGCTACAGTGAGGCGCTCGACGAATCGCTCACCATCAACTGCGTCGCTGCTCCGCCCACAGCCACGCCCACCGCCACACTGACGCCGCTGCCGCAGCCGCGGATTGCGAAGCTGCCGCCGCTCCAGAACGTGTTCCTGCACAAGCAGGGCGCGAAGCTGCCGCCGCAGCGCTGCGAGGACAGCACCGATGTCGCTACATTGGTGGAGACGATCATGAGCCCGATCGTCTCGCAGGACCCGAAAGGCGCGACCGGGCTGCAGCAGCTCGCCGCGTTCGAGTTCACGGTGCGCTACGACCCGAGCCTGGTCTGCGTGTCGATCTCGCCCGGGCCGGCCTGGGTGGCTGCCGGCGCGATCTGCACCGCGCTGCCCGCCGAGGGCCTCATCCGCTACGGCTGCGTGACCGCGGGCAAGGGGCACGGCCTGAACAGCGCCGTGATCACCGAGCCGATGGCGGTGATCAAGGTTCGGCCGCAGCCCGAGCTCTACTCGCAGCTCCGGCCGAACCAGGACAACGGCATCCCGCTGCAGATCTTGAACTCGGGCTGCGAGCTCGCGGACGAGCAGGGCCACCCGATCGCTATCTCCTCCTGCGAGGACGCCGACGTCACCTTCCGCTACCTAGAGGGGGACGTAATCCCGGACTGCCTGGTGGACGTGATGGACGCGCAGCAGGTGGCGTTCCGCTGGGCAGCGACACAAGGCAGCTTGCTCTACACGCCGTTCATGGACCTGGAGCCGTCGGGGCAGGTGAAGGGCGACGGCGACATCGATATCAAAGACCTGCAGTTCGTCTTCGGCCGGCTGGGCAGCACGTGCGCCAGCCCCTGGCCGCTCCAGCTGCCCGTGAACCCGAAGGCGTAGCCGAAGACGCTCCCCGCTACTGCGGAGTGGCGCAGGCGCCGGTGAGCTTGCTGCCTGCGGCTGGCGCGTTGTTGTTCGTGCCGGGCTTGATATCGACGTTCTTGACGAAACCCATGTGGTGGAACGGCCAGTAGACTACCCAGGCCTGGCCGATGATGTTTTCCTTAGGAACGAAGCCCCAGGAGTGCGAATCGGAGCTGTTGTTGCGGTTATCGCCGAGCACGAAGTACTGGCCCTTCGGCACCGTAACCGGGCCGCTGCCGTTCGTTGGGTACGTATAGGCCGGGGCATCCTGAATGTAGTTCTCAGCGAGCGGCTTGCCGTTGACGTACACGGTGCAGTTCTTCACCTCGATCATGTCGCCGGGGAGGCCGACCACGCGCTTGATGAAGTCGCGTTCCGGCGAGCCGGGTACCTGATCGGGCGCGACGAAGACGATGATGTCGCCGCGCTTGGGCCCGCGGAACAAAAAGCGCGTCGGATCAGAGCCGGGGTGAACGAACGGGAGGAACTTGTGGACCGTATTGAGATCGACCTCCCAGTACAGGGCCTTATCGACGAGCAGATACCAACCGCTTTCGAGCGACGGCTCCATGCTCTTGCCTTCGACCTGGAAGTTCTGCACGACAGCGCGGACGAGCAGGAAGATCACGAGCGCCAGGATGACGGTCTCAGCGAGCTCGCGCAGGAGGCGGCCGGCGGGCCGCGCGATGGACCTGCGCGCGGGCGGCGCGCCGAGCGTACCCTCGGCCGCGCCGGAACCGTACGCGCCGTACGGACTATAGGGAGCTGTGCCGCCCGGAGCGATGGGCCCGTACGGGTTATACGGCGCGTACAGTTCGCCAGACGGCGGCGCTAGTGCCCCTTCTGACACGATCGATTGCTGCGCCTCGCTGGAAGGCGACGGCTGATCGTCGCCATCGAGTGCAGGCGGGTGCCAGGGCGTGCGTATCGGCTCTTCGCGCGCCGGCTGTGCGCCGAATGGCGACGGCGGCTGCGGGCTGAAGGGCGGCGGCTCTGGCGTTGGAGGCGCATCGGACCGCGGGGGCGAATCGAAAGAAGCTATCTCCGTAGGCGGTTGCTCGCTGAACAGGTCGTCGAACGGGCCCCGCAGCGGCTGCTCCGGAGGCGGCGCGGGAACCGGCTCCACGGCCGGTTTCTCCGGGGAACTATCGCGTGGCAGGGGCCCGAATGGACCGGCCCGCCCTTCATCATTGGGTTCGAGGGGAACTTCTGACATAGTGTAGTCGTCTTCAGTATAAGCAACCACGAGGGCTCGAGAAAACGCGCCGATGAAGGACGGAGGGTGTGATGTTTGTAAAGATATCGCTGCTGCTGGGTGTGACAGCCGCGCTTAGCATGCTTGCGCTGGGCTGTCGCAGCGACACGACGGTCATGACGAACAGCTCGGAGAAGCCGGGCATCACGGTGAGCGGCGAAGGATCGGTGTACGGCCAGCCTGACGTCGCCGTGGCGACCCTGGGCGTACAGGCGACCGCGGCTACTGTCGCCGATGCGCGGTCGCAGGCGTCGGATAAAATGGACGCGATGCTGAGCGCGCTGAAGAACGGCGGCGTGGCGGAGAAGGACATTCAGACGACGCAGTTCTCCATCGACCCCCAGTACGACTTCAGCAACAATAGGCAGACGCTCACCGGCTTCATGGTGAACAACATCGTCAGCGTGAAGATCCACAACATCGATAAGACCGGCGAGCTGATCGATGCGGCGGTGAGCGCCGGCGGCGATCAGGCGCGGGTGCAGGGCCTACAGTTCACGATCGACGATCCGTCATCGTTGAAGGACGAGGCGCGAAAGAAGGCGATGACGGACGCGCACGGCCGCGCGCAGACGCTGGCGGACGCGGCGGGCGCCACGCTTGGTGGCGCACGGTCGATCACGGAAGGCGGCGGGGCGACGCCGATCACGTTCGGCGCTGCGGACATGGCGAAGCTCGCCGCGGCGCCGACCACACCCATTGAGACGGGGCAGCTGCAGGTGACGATAGACGTCTCGGTGGTGTACGAGCTGAAGTAGCGGCTACTCGGCCGCGGTCATCGAGAGCGTTGGCCCGAGATCGAGCTTGACGCTGGGGCCCATGGTCGTCGTGAGGTACATCGTGCGGATGAACTGCCCTTTGCCGCCGGACGGCCTTGCTTTGACGACTTCCTGCACGAGCGTCGCGAGGTTCTCCAGCAGCTTCTCTTCAGTAAAGCTGACCTTGCCAATGGGCGCGTGCAGGAGCGAGGTGCGATCGAGCCGGAACTCGACGCGGCCCTGCTTCGCTTCGTCGACGGCCTTGGCGATGTCGCCCGCGTCGACGACGGTGCCGGCGCGCGGGTTCGGCATGAGGCCGCGCGGGCCGAGCACGCGGCCGAGCCGGCCGACCTTGCCCATGAGGTCGCGCTGAGCGAGCGCGACATCGAAGTCGGTCCAGCCGCCTTCGACCTTCTTGATGAGATCGTCGCTGCCGATGAACTCAGCGCCGGCTTCCAGCGCGGCACGGGCGCCCTCGCCCTCGGCGAAGACGAGCACGCGCACCGGCTTGCCGAGGCCGTTCGGCAGCAGTGCCGTGCCGCGGAGCTGCTGCTCAGCATGGCGCGGATCGAGGCCGGTGCGGACGTGGAGCTCGACCGTCTCGTCGAACTTGGCGAAGGAGGTCTCCTTCGCGAGATGGACAGCTTCTTCCGGTCCGTAGGCCTTCGCACGGTCGATCTGCGCGGCGGCGTTGCGGTAGTTCTTCCCGTGCTTCATCGCTCTCTCCCGAGATTCATGGCGAGGCCAACAACAGGTACCAGCCGTTTGTTGATGGGATCCGGCGCCAGTAGAAATTCCTCCAGTGTAACGGCACCCATGACTGGCTCGGCTCCAGCCTCTGCATATGCGCAGATGGTGCTATGCACCTCGCCTCCGATGCGGACTGGGACATCGGCGATATCTGAGTCAATAAGACGGCCGTCGCCCAGCTGAAATGACTTCCTCGTCGTGGGCACATGTCCGAGCTCTACAAGGAGATCCCTCGGAAGCCACGTAGACGTCGCGCCCGTATCGACGAGCACATCCGCCTGCCGCCATGTGTTGCGATCCGGCGAACCCACGTCGATAGTGACAGTGAACGTACCCATCAGCTCTCCACCACCTCGATGCCCATGCTGCGCGCGGTGCCTTCGACCTGCGCCATGGCGGCCTCGACGTCGTAGGCGTTGAGGTCGCGCAGCTTCAGCTCAGCGATCTGTCGCACTTGCGATCGCGTCACCTGGCCTACCTTCTCGCGAAGCTGTGCGGCGCTCCCTTTGGGAACGGCGGCGGCTTTCTTGAGGAGATCGGACGCGGGCGGCGTCTTCAGCGCGAACGTGAACGAGCGGTCCTCGAAGACCGTGATCTCGACGGGAACGATGGTGCCCGCCTGCGACGAGGTCTTCTCGTTGTACTCTTTGCAGAAGGCCATGATGTTGACGCCGTGCTGGCCGAGCGCAGGCCCGACCGGCGGCGCCGGGTTCGCCTTGCCGGCTTCGATCTGGAGCTTGATGACGGCGCGGACTTTCTTGGCCATCTAGAGCTTCTCCACCTGGAGGAAGTCGAGCTCGACCGGCGTTTCGCGGCCGAAGAAGGAGACGAGCACCTTCACCTTGCCCTTCTCGAGGTTGAGCTCGTCCACCTGGCCGACGAAGTCCTGGAACGGCCCATCGACGATGCGCACGCTCTGGCCGATGGCGAAGCCGACCTTGATCTTCGGCTCCTCGACGCGCATCTGGCGCAGGATGCGGCGCACTTCTTCCGGCTCCAGCGGAACGGGCCGCGTGCCGGAACCGACGAAGCCGGTGACGCCAGGCGTGTTGCGCACGACGAACCAGGCGCGGTTCGACTCCGGATCGTCTTCCTTGAGCTCGATCATCTGGACGAGGATGTAGCCGGGGAAGATCTTCTTCGATACCGTGCGCCGCTGGCCGTCGCGGATCTCGATCTCGTCCTCAGTGGGCACCACAACGCGGTAGACGAGGTCTTGCGCGTCCATCGACGCGATACGGTGCTCGAGGTTGGTCTTCACCTTATTTTCGTGACCGGAGTACGTGTGGATGATGTACCAGACGCGTCCTTCCTGAAACGCCTCTTCCTCCGTGGGGATGGCGCGACGCGTATCTTTTTCAGCCGCTGCCTCTACCGGAGCAGAGACCCGGCGATCGTCTGGTTGTGTCACCATCAGCGAAGCAGGGTGCGGTTGATTGCCCAGTTGAAGAAGATGTCGATACCACCGAGAAACAGTCCGGCAATGCCGGCGATCACCAGGACGACCATGGTCAGGTACCAGGTCTCCTCTCGAGATGGCCAGGTCACCTTACGGAGCTCCGAGACGATCTCTTCGGCCCAGCGCGGGCGCAGGATCGCCATGACGCCCCGGCCCTCGCGGCCCTGCTGCGGACGGCGGGTGCCACCAGGGCGGATACCAGGCGTGCGGCCGGGACGACCAGAAGGCTTGGTCTCCAGAACGGGGTGCCGTCGCATCGCTCGGCTCATGGTCTTGTACCTTCAGCGTACCTCACGGTGGGCGCGGTGGCGCCGGCAACGTGGGCAGAACTTCTTCAGCTCCAGGCGGTCGGCGTCGTTGCGGCGGTTCTTGGACGTGGCGTAGTTCCGCTCCTTGCATTCTGTGCAGGAGAGCGTCACGACGCTGCGATCTTCCTTCTTGGCCACGTTACTCCAGGATCTTGGTGAAGACGCCCGCGCCAACGGTGCGGCCACCTTCGCGGATGGCGAAGCGGAGGCCTTCCTCCATGGCGACGGGCTGGATGAGCTTGATCTTCATCTTGGTATTATCGCCCGGCATGATCATCTCTACGCCGTCCGGCAGCTCGATGGCGCCTGTGACGTCGGTGGTGCGAATGTAGAACTGGGGCCGGTAGCCGTTGAAGAACGGCGTGTGGCGGCCGCCCTCCTCCTTCGAGAGGACGTACACCTCGGCTTCGCAGTAGGAGTGCGGCGTAATCGACCCGGGGTGGGCGAGCACTTGGCCGCGCTCGACGTCCTCACGCTCGATGCCACGGAGGAGACAGCCGACGTTGTCACCGGCTTCGCCTTGGTCCAGGGTCTTCTTGAACATCTCGACGCCGGTGACGATGGTCTTGCGGGTCTCCTTGAGGCCGACGATCTCGATCTCGTCGCCGGTGTGGACGACGCCCCGCTCGACACGGCCGGTGACGACGGTGCCACGGCCTTTGATGCCGAAGACGTCTTCGACCGACATAAGGAACGGCTTGTCCTTGGGCCGCTCGGGAAGCGGGATGTAGTCGTCAATAGCATGTACGAGGTCCCAGATGGGCTTGTACGCCGGGTCGTCCGGGTCCTCGCTGGTGCACTCCATCGCCTTGAGGGCGCTGCCGCGAATGATCGGAAGGTCATCCCCCGGGTAGTTGAACTTGCTGAGCAGCTCGCGCAGCTCCAGCTCGACGAGGTCGAGCAGCTCGGGGTCGTCCATCATGTCAACCTTGTTCAGGAAGACGACGATGCTGGGCACTTCGACCTGGCGGGCGAGGAGGATGTGCTCCCGCGTCTGCGGCATGGGGCCATCGGGAGCGGCGACGACGAGGATAGCGCCGTCCATCTGGGCCGCTCCGGTGATCATGTTCTTGATGTAGTCGGCGTGGCCGGGGCAGTCGACGTGCGCGTAGTGCCGCTTCTCGGTCTCATATTCGACGTGGGCGATGGCGATGGTGATGCCGCGCTCGCGCTCTTCAGGCGCGTTGTCGATGCTGAAGAAGTCGCGGTAGGGCGCCAAGCCCTTATATGAGAGCACCTTCGTGATAGCGGAAGTGAGCGTCGTCTTCCCATGGTCAACATGGCCGATGGTACCCACGTTGACGTGGGGCTTTGTGCGCTCGAACTTCTGCTTAGCCATTCCTGTTCCTCCTTGTTTCCTGTGCCAGGTACCCCCTGGGCAATTGCTCCCGGCGCTGCGGGCGCCCTACTCAATGATGGAGCCCACATCCGGACTCGAACCGGAGACCTCGCCCTTACCAAGGGCGTGCTCTGCCAACTGAGCTATGTGGGCGCACTACTCGCGCCGGAAGCCGGCTCCAGTTCGCCGAGACTTTCCTAAATCTTGGCCCTTCGGGCGTCCGGCGTCAACTCTCGCTGGTGGAGGGGGCAGGATTCGAACCTGCGTAGCCCGTCAGGGCAGCGATTTTACAGACCGCTCGTTTTAGCCGCTCACGCACCCCTCCTTGAGCGGTGGAGCCCGCGAGGGGATTCGAACCCACCAACCTACCGATTACAAATCGGTTGCGCTACCGTTGCGCCACGCGGGCCTGGCTCCGCTGCCGGGACGCCCTTCCGCCCGAGGCAGACAAGGGCCTAACAAAAGTACGCCCCCGACATCGGGGCTTCGCCACCCAGTATAGGGAAGTGGATTCTGACAAGTCAAGCAGTCTGGAATGGGGCCCAGGCCCCCTGCGCCGTGCTATACTCCGAACAACGTTCATCCCTACAGGAGGTGCATCCCATGCGTACAGCTACTTCCCTGATGCGCCCCGAGGTCCGGGCGGTCTGGCCTTAGACTACCTCCGCTCGACATCGGGTGCGCTCCTGCCCGACAGTCGTTTCGTTTCGCCCCGTACCTTCGGGGCCCTACCACAAGGAGCACTTCTTGTCTACTTCTGTCTCTTTCGAAACGGCCGCGCCGGAGCCCGTCGCGCGCGTGGTCGATCTCATGTCTACCTACCAGCACGACTGGGCGCTCTGCGGCGGCTGGGCCGTCGACGCGTGGCTCGGCCGGCTGACGCGCGAACACGGCGACACCGATGTCATTGTGTTCGATCAGGGCGTGCTGTTCGAGCATTTGCCTGGCTGGCAACTGCTCGCCCACGATCCCCTTGCGCCGGAGCACAACGGCGAGTGGTGGGACGGCGACCGAGTTCTCAGCCACCGCTCCCATATCCATGCCAGACCGCCTGATCGGCGCAGCATTTTGCCCGAGGGCGGCATTGCTACCACCGAGGGGGGCTTCGGCCTCGAGTTCCAGCTGAACCAGCGCGCCGGAGGCGACTGGGTCATGCGCGGTGAGCCACATGTCTCCTTGCCGCTTAGCCGGGCCGTCCGGGACTCCGCGTGGGGCCTGCCGACGGTGACGCCGGAGGTCCTGCTTTTCTACAAAGCCGCGGACCTGCGCCGCCGCGACAAGCTGGACTTCCTCGCCCTGCTTCCTCAGCTCACGACGGACCAGCGCGACTGGCTCAGGGAGGCGATCGCCCTCGTCGGCCACCCGTGGCTGACTCAGCTCGCCACATAACCGTCGCATGATCGCCGGGTAGTGGGTCAGGCCGGCTGACCCACTACCCGGCCCCTGTCCCTTGCGCCGAACTCCTGGGTCTGGCACCATAACGCGTGCTGAAGACAGCGGGTTCTGCCCTCAC
>JBGQHA010000035.1:0-11753 GCA_041497735.1 Dehalococcoidia bacterium
AGTTAGAGCGCCCGTTCTAAAGGGAGCCGTATAGTTCAGCAAATGCCGCGCCATAACAGGATGTAGGGGCGGACCTGTGTGTCCGCCCTACGCCCAGCGCCGGCTTGCCCTCGCCTGCCCTCGAGCGGAGCGAACGGCAGCGAAGGAAAGGGGCTAGGGGTTAGGTCACCTGTGCAGAGAGGTAGGTGACACAGTATGGACAGACGGAAAAACGCCGATTCTACCAAACGAACTTCGATCCAGATACGAATTCGGCGCTGTAAGGGCCGTTCGATGAGCCCGCGAATGAGCCTGCCCTCGAGCGAATCGAAGGGAACTTCGCTCTACGAAAGCTCGATGTATCCCTTCCATTTAGGCCTGTCCTCGAGCGAAGGGAAGGAGAGGGGACTAGGGGGTAGGTTCGAAGGAGCAGATCGATATGGCTAGAGGCCAAGGTGGCGGTCCCAAGACGGCCGAGGGTAAGGCCCGCTCCAGCCGCAACGCGGTCAAGCACGGCGTCCGCTCGCCCCACCCCTTCATCATCGAGGGCGTGGAGTCGCCCGAGGAGTGGGAGGAGTTTAAGCTCGGCATCATCGAAAGCTGGCAGCCGGTCGGGATGCAGGAGCTGGAGCTTGCGATCAATGTCGCGTTCGGCCACTGGAGGCTCCGCCGCTGCCGCCTGAACGAGAACGCGCTGCTCAGCAAACAAGTTTACGAGACGGAGTACGAGCTGCAACAAGCGGACGCCGACGACGATGAAGACTACGACGAAGACGATGGCGGTGGCGAAGACGACCTTCCCGAACCCGTTCCGCTACCCGTAATCGACCCCGAAACGCTTGGTCCACAATCAGCACCTCAAGCTGATTCCCGATGCCTGGTCGATGGATCGTCTGCTCCGCTACGAGGCCTTCGTGCGAAAGGCGCTCAGCCAGGACATGCATGAGCTCGAGGTCCACCAGGCGCGCCGCCACGGCGAACGCACGCCGTTCGCCCGCGTCGTCTTCAACTCTGACCCCTCGGCCGCCAGGGTTGGCAACTCTGCCAGCGACATCCCCGCCTTCCAGATCGCCAGGGAGCGCGTTCGCTTCGCCGAGCTCGCCCTCGCCGAGCGCAAGCGCGCCGCCCGCGCCGAGAAGACCGGCCATGCATAGGTCCGTCATTGTAGGGGCGAGCGCCGCTCGCCCTGTTGTAGGGGCGGACCCGTGTGTCCGCCCAGCTGCGGGATTCATCCCGCAGTCCGTCCCCTCTCCCTTGGGAAGAGGGTCGACGCGCCAGCGTCGGGGTGAGGGCCGCTGATATGCTGACCGTTGACCGCCACCCACCATCATTCCCCTCTCCCTCGGGGCCTGTCCTTGAGCGGAGCGAAGGGAGAGGGTCGACGCACAGCGTCGGGCTGAGGGCCGCTGACATGCTGACCGTTGACCGCCACCAACCATCATTCCCCTCTCCCTTGGGGAGAGGGTCGACGCGCAGCGTCGGGGAGAGGGCCGCTGACCGCCGAAAGCTGATAGCTTATTTGCTGTGTGCTATGAGCGGCTCGTCCCCTATCGTTCCCCTTCCCTTCAGGTGCCTGTCCTGAGCCTGCCCTTGAGCGCAGCGAAGGGAGCGAAGCGAAGGAAAGGGGCCAGGGGTTAGGTCTGAAATGTTGACCAACCAACTCGGCCGCCCGATCCACGTCGTCTCGAAGAAATACGACGGCTCCGCACACTGGGAGTTCGATTCGTTCTTCGTCGCCGAACGCGGCCCCCTCCTCATCGCGACGAACTTCGCCGGCCAGGAGCTGCACAACAAGGCCGGCCTCTGGAAAACGCCCTTCGACGTGCGCAACCACTTCTGGTCCGACCGCTGGTACAACGTCATGCGCTGCGACCGGCCGCGCGCCGGCGGCCTGGAGTACTGGTACTGCAACGTCACCACGCCCGCGACCTACGACGGCGAGACGATACGATATGCAGACCTCGATCTCGACGTGCGCGTCTACGCAGACGGTACGATCGAGATCCTGGACGAAGATGAGTTCCTAGAACACAGCGCCCTCATGGGCTATCCTCCTGACATGATCGAGCAGTCCCGCCGCGCCGTCGATGAGCTCGTCGCGCTCGCACGCGGCGCGCAGTTTCCGTTCGAGGAGCTAGCGAGCAAACCGTGATCCGCGAGCAGATCGCAGAGGCCATCGCACAGGCCGTCGCCGGCGCCCAGCAGGCCGGTGAGCTGCCCGCCGTCCCGCTGCCGGAGATCGTCATCGATCGCCCGCAGCGCGCCGAGCACGGCGACTACGCGACCGGCCTGCCGCTGCAGCTCGCCCGCTCGGCGAAGGCGAAGCCGCTCGATATCGGCCAAACGCTCGTCCGCCACCTGCCGGCCTCGGACGCCATCGCGAAGGTCGATATCGCGCCGCCGGGCTTCATCAACTTCCACCTCAGCGACGCCTGGCTCGCCCGCCAGGTCGACGCGGTCGTCGCAGCAGGCCCGACGTTCGCGCAGGTGCCGCTCGGCCGGAGCCAGCGCGTCCAGGTCGAGTTCGTCAGTGCCAACCCCACCGGGCCGCTGCACGCGGGCAACGGCCGCTGGGCAGCGCTCGGGAGCACGCTGGTGCGCGTGCTGCGCGCGGCGGGCTACACCGTCGAGGCGGAGTACTACTTCAACGACGCCGGCACGCAGGTCGAGACCTTCGGGCGCACGCTCTACGCCCGCTACCAGCAGCGTTTCGGGCGCGATGTGCAGATCCCCGAAGACGGCTACGTCGGCGCGTACATGGCGGAGCTGGCTGAGCAGGCCGAGCAGCAGTTCGGCGACGCGTATCTGCGCGACGAAGGCCAGCCCGCGCCGCAGGAGCTGGCGACCTGGGGCATCGAGCGGATGATGGGCTGGATCAAGGCCGACCTCGATGCGCTCGGCGTGCACTACGACCACTGGTACCGCGAGCAGACCGTCTACGAAGACGGCTATTTCGACAAGGTGATGTCGCTGCTACGCGAGCGCGGTCTCATCGTCGAGCGCGAAGGCGCGACGTGGCTCGCCACAAGCCAGCTCGGCGCCGACAAGGACGAGGTGCTCGTGCGCTCCAGCGGCATGCCCACGTATCTCGCGACCGACATCGGCTACCACTACGACAAGTTCCTCGTCCGCAACTTCGACCGCGTGATCGACATCTGGGGCGCCGACCACCAGGGCCACGTGCGGCCGCTCCACCTCGCCATGGAAGCGATGGGTCTCGAGCCCGAGCGGCTGCAGATCCTGATCGGCCAGCTCGTGACGCTGCGCCGCGGCGGCGAGGTGCTCAAGATATCGAAGCGCAGCGGTGACATCGTCACCCTGCGGGAGGTGATGGAGGAGGTCGGTCGGGACGCGTGCCTCTTCTTCTTCCTCTCCCGCTCCGCCGACGTGCCGATCGACTTCGATCTCGAGCTGGCGAAGCGACAGAGCAACGAGAACCCTGTCTACTACGTGCAGTACGCTCACGCGCGCATCGCGGGCATCCTGGGCACCGCCAAAGAGCGCATGGTTGACGCCGGCGGCGGCGACGTGTCGCTGCTCACGCATGAGGCCGAGCTGGCGCTGGTGCGCAAGATGCTCATGCTGCCTGAGCTGGTCGACTCGATGGCGCGCACGCTGCAGCCGCACCACCTGCCCCACTACGCGATGGAGCTGGCGACGGCGTTCCACGACTTCTACGAGAAGTGCCGCGTCGTGGACGACGCGGACGTGGAGCTATCGAGAGCGCGCCTCAAGCTCGTCGCGGCGGCGAAGACCGTGCTCGCGACGACGCTGGAGCTGATGGGCATGAGCGTCCCGGAGCAGATGTAGGCGGGATGCCGAACCCGCCCGCTAACGCCCTCGACTTCGCCCGCTCGATCGCCCACGACGCCGGCCGCATCGCGCTCGATCGCTTCCGTCAGCCGCAGGACGTGCGTTCGAAGGGCCGGGGCGATCTCGTGACCGAGACCGACTTCGCTGTCGAGCGCATGCTCCACGATGCCATCGCGCGCGAGTTCCCCGAGCACCACGTGCTCTCGGAGGAGACGGCGGCGGGCACCGCGCTCGACGGCTGGGTCTGGGTGATCGATCCGATCGACGGCACGCGCAACTTCGTCAGCGGCATCCCGTTCTTCGCCATCAACATCGCGCTCTGCCACGACGGCGAGCCGGTCGTCGCCGTCACCTACGACCCAAACCATGCCGACACGTTCTCGGCCCAGCGTGGCCAGGGGGTCTGGTGCAACGGCGAACCGGTGCGCGCGTCCGAGTCGCCGACGGTGCAGGCTTCCGTCTTCGGCTTCGACCTCGGCTACGAAGAGCAGCCCGGCCACGCAATGCTGCAACTCGTCGGGCGCATCTTTCCTGGGGTGCAGAGCCTGCGCATCCCGGGCAGCGCAGCGCTCGGCCTCGCCTACGCCGCCTGCGGCCGTTACGACCTCTTCGTGCACCACTTTCTATTCCCCTGGGACATCGCCGCCGGTATCCTGCTAGTACAGGAGGCAGGCGGCACGATCACGAACCGTCTAGGGAACGCGATCGATGTCCGGAGCCGGACCGTCCTCGCTGGAGCGCGGGGCGCCCACGCCGACTTTCTGCGCTGGCAGCGCGAACATCGAGGAGAGCTCGACCTGCCGGCGGAGAGCTAGGAACGCCATGATACGCCCCGCACGGACATCGTCCGCCGCGCTCGCGTTAGCGGTCGCGGCCTTAGCGCTGATCGCTCTGGGCTGCTCGGCGGGCGGCGAAACGAAGCCGTCCACCACGCCGTCGAGCGGATCAACGCCGGGCGCTACGGCATCGACGGACGCCACGCCGTCCTCCTCCGCGGAGGACGCGCTCGGCCGCTACGTCCAGCGAGTGCTCAGCCAGGGATTCGTGCCCAACTGCGACAAGGAGAAGCGCCCCGACGACGTCGGAAAGCAGTGCGCGCGCAAGCTCGGCGAACGCGGCGGGCTGGTGGCCTATGCGCTCGGCCCCACGTTTAGCCCCGCGACGCGCATCCTCATCCTGAAGCCGGAGAACGGCGACTGGACCCTCCAGACCATTGTTAACATCGACCCGAACCAACCGCAGGCGCCTGGCATCCCTTGGCCGCTGGCCGTCGGCGCGCAGGTCGTCGTCGCCGGCACCGCGCCCGACTGCCTGAAGATCCGCGAAGCGCCGGGCACATCATCGACCGACACCGAATGCTTGCCGGACGGCACCGCCGTCACCACCGTCGCGGGGCCGGTCGATCAGGACAACATCGAGTGGTGGCAGCTGCAGGACCACGGCTGGGCCGCCGGCAGCTACCTGCGCTACCCCGACGCCGCACCAACGCCGAAGCCGACGAAAGCCTAGCCGGCGAAGAAATCGCGCAGCGCATCGTACGTCTCCTCCGGCGCTTCTTCCGGGAGGAAGTGCCCGCAATCGACCTCCTGGCCGCGCACGTCGTCGCACCACTGCCGCCACACCTCCAGCGCCCCCAGCCGCGCGAGGCCGCGGCCGTACAGCGCGAGCGTCGGGCAGGCGATCTTGCGCCGCCCGAAGTCGGCCTCGTCCGCCATGAAGTCCAGCGTCGCCCCCGCGCGATAGTCCTCGCACGTCGCATGAACCGTCGCCGGGTCGCGGAAGCAGCGGATGTACTCGGCCAACGCCTCCTCGTCGAACGCCTCCAGCCCGCGGCCGCTCCAGCGCTGGAGCGACGTGCGCAGGAAGTACTCTGCGTCCGCGCCGATGAGCCGCTCCGGCAGATCGAACGGCTGGATCATGAGGAACCAGTGATAGTACGCCGTTGCGATCAGCCGGTTGATACTGGCGAAGAGTGTGTACGTCGGGACGATGTCAAGCACCGCCAGCTTCGTGACGACCTCCGGCCGGTCGAGCGCCAGCCGGTACGCCACGCGCGCGCCGCGGTCGTGTCCGGCGACGGCGAAGCGGTCGAAGCCAAAGCTCTGCATCACCTCGATCTGGTCCAGGCCCATCGTCCGCTTCGAGTACGCCCCATGGTCCGGCCCGCCATCCGGCTTCGAGCTGTCGCCGTAACCGCGCAGTGTCGGCGCCACGACGGTGAACTCGCTCGCCAGGCGCGGCGCGACGCGGTGCCACATCACGTGCGATTGCGGGTAGCCATGCAGCAGCAGCAGCGGCGGCCCGCTCCCGCCCACGACGAGATCGATCGTCGCCCCGCTCGTGTCGATCCGTTTTCGCTCGAAGCCTTCGAACATCACTCTGCTGTTGGATTCCTCACGAATATGACGCGAATACTCTCGATATCGCGTGAGTTTAGGATCGCGAGGTCCGGAGGGCCATCGGGGGCCGTAAGACCTACACCTACTCCACCGCGAAGGTAAGTTACGTGCTCAATGACTAGATCCCTGTTTCCGTCACTCCGGCGATCAAACCCGAAGCCTCTCACAATTCCGCGAAAGACATCTCGCGAGTCCTTCATGATCACTAGGACATAAGAACCATCCATTCCCCAGGTTCCTGGCGCCGCTTCTAGCGCGTCGTGCCAAACGTCGCTGACGGTCAAGTTTGCGTTGCTTAGCCTTGGCCTGAGCAGTCTAGCGATAAGATCGTAATACCCAATCACGATGCCGAGAACATAAGCGACGAACAGCGCGCCGCCAAGCGTCCCCGCAACTAGGACCGGCTTGGCACGAAAGTACGGACCGGCCCCGTTGTTAACTAGGATGTCGAGTCGAAGGCCCTCGAATGTGCTGCGCGAAACTAGCCAGAGGGCCAATAGTGCTGAGCTGGCTATGATTGCTTCAATCAGCAAGATGCCGACACTTACTGCCAGCCCTGACAAAGTCGACTCGTATGCGGACCTAGTTCTCTTGGGGGCCTTGGAGAAGTATTCGGCCAACCAGTCTGCTAGAAAGCCTGGAAGTAGGAGGAAGGCCGCGAGGGCTACACCCTCTGGGGTGAGTGTCACGATGAAATGTGTTCGGTGAGCCCGGCTTAGCTAGAATCGCTCTGACTGCCGCCATCGCCTGTTGCGCCGCTGTCGCCGCCGCTACTGCTACCAACGTCACCCACACCCGCGCCCGGGCCATCACCGGCAGGAGCGGCACCTTCAACTGGCCCGCTTGCGGCCGGCTGGAGATTCACAAATGGATCCGCCGGTGGCTTCATACCCACGCTGGGTCGCCACACACCCGCCGCTTTTTCGGCTAGGCGTATTTCCTCACCTGACGGCTTAGGCCTCGGTTCGCCGGCTCCCTGCTGTCCTTGCCCTTCCTTGGCTTCGTCCTCGGCCATGGCCCCTCCTTGGTCTCGAATTGGTATCTACTGACGCATTCTACTAAGCTCGAACATATATTTCAACAGTCATTTGCCAACCACATCCCGAAGCCACCCGCCCAGCAGCTCGAACAGCTCGTCCGCGCAAGACGCGAGCGAGTGGTCGGCGCCATCGTACAGCACCAGGCGCTTCGGCTCTTGTGCGCGCTCGTAGATGTCCTTGCTCGCCGCGTAATCGAGCACGCCGTCGGCCGTGCCGTGCACGAGCAGCAGCGGCCTCGGCGCCAGGCGCTCGACCGTGCGCGTGCCGTAGAGCTGCGGCGACAGCGCGGCCACGCCCGCGACGAGATCCGACAGCTCGCCGCTCTTCACCATCACTGCTGCGCCAAAGCTGTGCCCCACGAGCGCGACGCGCCGCGCGCCCACGCCCTTCAGAAACGAGATGCTCGCCAGCACATCGAGCACGCACTCCGAAAACTCGCCCGGCTCTCGATAGTGCAGCCGCAGGCTGCTCAGGCCACGCAGCGAGTCCGAGCTTGCCTGTGGATCACCCTGAGCTTGTCGAAGGGCTTCCATTTCAGGCCGTCGAAGAGCTTCCGCCAGACGCGCATAGATCGCGTTCGCCGGGCCATCGAGGCCGCCCAGCGCGCCGCCGGCGAAGATCGCCGCGCCCGACTCGCCTTCGCAGGGATGGAGGACGCCCGCGATCTCGCCACGAGTCGTGCGCAGCAGCACGTCGAGCGCGCTGTCCGGCCGCTCACGCGCCGCAACGCCTTCGATCGCGATCTCGAGGTCTCCGGAGAGATCTTCTGCTTCGGGCGGCAGCGCCATCATGGATGGATCACCCTGAGCCTGTCGAAGGGTTACCTTCAGAGGCGAGTTACTTCGCGCCGGTGCGATGCCGGCCGACGAAGCGGCGCATGCGCTCCAGCGCCTGCTCCAGGACATCGATCGGCGCGGTGTAGCAGATGCGCACGTGGCCCACGCCGAACTGCCCGAACGCCGACCCCGGAACGACCGCCACCTTCTCTTCTGTGAGCAAGCCCTCCGAGAACGCCTCGTCGGTAAGGCCGGTCGAGCTGATCGAGGGGAAGCAGTAGAACGCACCGCGCGGCTCGAAGCAGGGCAGGCCCATCGCGTTCAGCTCGCGCACCATCAGCTGCCGCCGGCGGTCGTACTCGGCCACCATGCCGCGCACATCTTCCTCGCCGTTACGCAGCGCTTCGAGCGCGGCGTACTGCGCCACGGTAGGCGCGGACATCATCACGTACTGATGTACCCGCATCATCGCTTCCGTCAGATCGACGCGCGCGCACGTGTAGGCCAGGCGCCAGCCCGTCATCGCGTACGCCTTCGAGAAGCCGCCCATGAGCACGGTGCGGTCGCGCATCCCGGGCAAAGAAGCAACAGCGGTGTGCTCCACGCCGTAGACCAGCCGGTCGTAGATCTCGTCCGAGATGACGAACAGGTTGTGCCGCTGCGCCACGTCCGCCAGCGCCAGCAGGTCCTCGCGCTCCATCACGGCGCCCGTCGGGTTCGCCGGGTAGCCGATCAGGATCGCCTTCGTCCGCGGCGTGATCTGCGCTTCCACGTCCGCTGCGCGCAGCCGGAAGCCGTGCTCTGCGCTCGTCGGCACCGGCACGAAGACGCCGCCCGCCAGCACCACCGTCGGCATGTAGGCGACGTAGCTCGGGTCGGCGCAGAGCACCTCGTCACCGCGGTCGATCGTTGCCAGCATGGCGAGCTGCGTCGCCTCGCTCACGCCCGTCGTGACGATGACCTCCGTCGCGGGATCGTACTCGAGGCCGTAGAGCCGCTGCAGGTGATGCGCGATCGCCTGCCGCAGCTCGATCAGCCCGTAGTTCGACGTGTAGTGGGTGATACCGTCCTCAATCGACCGGATCGCCGCCTGCCGGATGTGCCCCGGCGTGACGAAGTCCGGCTCGCCCACGCCGAGCGAGATGACGCCGTCCATGCTGGACAGCAGATCGAAGAACTTGCGGATGCCGGAGGCGGGCAGCGTCTGGACGTGCTGCGAGATGGATCCTCGATGCGTTACGCCATCATCTGTCATGTTTGCACAACTCCAGACCAGATGTCCTCCTCGGGAACATAATACAACAGCATCCTTCTGCCGTCGCCCAGCGTGACCATGAACCCGAGCCGCTCCTCCTCGCGCCACTCGCTCTCCACCGCCGCGACGTCGATGCGCTTGCCCTCGAGCTCCACCCACTGCGGCCGCTCCGGGTAGCGCTGCCCGGCATACGCGCCCACGCGCACCTTGAACGCGCGCAGGCCTTCCAGCTCTGCGGGAGGGATGGGATCAGGCACGATCGAGATCCTCACGAGTCAGACCGAGGTCTTTGAGAATCTTCGCCAACGTGCCAGGGGCGATTTCCCTTGTCGGGTGGCGCGGTAGAGTTGTCTGGGTGTTACGTTCGGGCCACCACCACACTTCGTGGCTGCCCTTTCCCTGGCGATAAAGTTCGATCCCTAGCCGGCGCAACTTGCGGGTAAGCTCCGAGTACCTCACTGCTCCACGGAGACAACCATCTCCGCTCGCACCTTGGGAGGAGGCTCTCCCCGCAACTCGTCGGGTAGCGGTTGGCCCTTCTCTATCGAGAGTTCAATAATGATACGGGCAACGTCCTGAACGTTTTCCAGTGCTTCCGCCATTGTATCCCCCTCGGCGTGGCAGCCTAGCAGCGTAGGGCAGACGGCAAGAAACCGGCCATCTTCCAGCGTTTCCACTTCGATCGGCAGCACGTAGGTATGAGTCATCATCATCGCTCCAACGTCGGCATATCCACCACTTCGGACATCTTACCAATTACAGTTCCGGCTTTCGCTCGCGCCAGGTCGTCACTTGTTCGTACGCGAAAGCGGCGCGGAAGAGCGACGCCTCGTCGAACGGGCGGGCCATGAGCTGGATGCCCACCGGCAGCCCGTCGACATAGCCCGCGGGTACGGACATGCTCGGGATGCCGGCGATGTTGATCGGCAGCGTGAAGACGTCGCTGAGGTACATCGCCATCGGGTCGTCCACCTTCTCGCCAATCTTGAACGCGGGCGTCGGCGACACGAGACCGAGCAGCACATCGTACTTCTCGAACGCCGCGTCGAACTCGCGCCGGATCAGCGTGCGCACCTTGAGCGCCTTCAGATAGTACGCATCGTAGTAGCCGGCCGAGAGCGCATACGTGCCGATCATGATGCGCCGCTTCACCTCGTCGCCAAAGCCGAACTGCCGCGTCTTCTCCATGTTCTCCCACATCGAGGCGCCGTCCTGGTAGGCGTAGCCGTACTTCACGCCGTCGTAGCGCGCCAGGTTCGCCGAGGCCTCGCTCGGCGCGATGATGTAATAGCAGGCGAGCGCGTGCGGCGTGCTCGGCAGCGAGACGCCCCACTCGACACTCGCTCCCAGGCCTTCGAGCTGCTTCGCGGCGGCCTCGACGATGCTGCGCATCGGTGGATCGAGATCGTCCGGCACGTACTCCTGCGCCACGCCGACGCGCAGCCCGCGCAGATCGCCGGTCAGCGTTTGCGTAAAGTCCGGCGCCTCGACCGGCGCGGACGTCGAGTCGCGCGCGTCGTGGCCTGCGATCGCGTTCAGCACCAGCGCCGCATCGCGCACGTCCTTCGTGAGCGGTCCGATCTGGTCGAGCGAGCTGGCGAACGCGACCAGGCCGTAGCGGCTCACGCGACCGTACGTCGGCTTCAGCCCGACGACGCCGCAGAGCGAGGCCGGCTGGCGGATGCTGCCGCCGGTGTCGGAGCCCAGCGCGGCGATCGTTTCGTCCGCAGCGACGGCGGCCGCCGATCCGCCGGACGAGCCACCCGGCACGCAGTCGAGCGCCCAGGGGTTGTGCGTCTTGAAGAACGCCGAGTGCTCGACGGAGGAGCCCATCGCGAACTCGTCCATGTTCGTCTTGCCGACGATGACCGCGCCCGCGTCGCGCAGCCTCTCGACGACGTGGGCGTCGTACGGCGGCACGAAGTTCTCGAGCATCCGCGAGCCACACGTTGTGCGAGCGCCTTTCGTGCACATGTTGTCTTTGACGGCGATCGGCACGCCGGTGAGCGGGCCGCCCTCTTCGCGCGCGATCCGCTCGTCCGCCGCCGACGCCTGATCGAGCGCGCCGTCCGCCAGCACGCTGATGTACGCCCGCACTTTGGGATCGACGGCCTCGATGCGCGCCAGGACAGCCTGCGTCAGCTCGCGCGCGCTCACTTGCCGCGACGAGAGCAGATCATGCGCCTCGTGCGCGGTCAGCTCATGCAATCGTTCAGTCATGATGGCACCTATGCCCCAGCATTCATGCTGGGGTGTTGAATAACCCTACTCCTCTAGCACCGCCCGCACCTTGAACGCGCCGTCCTCTGTCTGGGGAGCGTTCGCCAGCGCCTCCTCCTGCGAGAGCGATGGGCGCACCTCGTCTGCGCGCATCACGCTCTCGAGCGCGAGCGGGTACGCCGTCGGCTCGACGCCCTCCGTATCGAGCGCCTGCAGCGTCTCGAAGTGCGCCAAGATGTCGCCGAGCTGCTCCTGGAACTTCGCGACGTCC
>JBGQHA010000036.1:0-11713 GCA_041497735.1 Dehalococcoidia bacterium
CCTCGCGCGCGGTCTCGTAGTGCTCCTGCCCGACCACGAGCGGGTCCAGCACGCGCGAGGACGACGCGAGGGGGTCCATGGCGGGGAAGAGGCCCTGCTCGAAGATCGCGCGGTCGAGCGTGATCAGCACGTCCAGATGGCCGAACGTCGTCGCCACGCCGGGGTCGGTGTAGTCGTCCGCCGGCACGAAGACGGCCTGGAACGACGTGATCGATCCCTTCTTGCTCGTCGTGATGCGCTCCTCCAGCTCCCCCACCTCGGTCGCCAGCGTGGGCTGGTACCCCACGGCCGACGGCATACGGCCGAGCAGCGCCGAGACCTCCATGCCCGCGAGCGTGTAGCGGTAGACGTTATCGATGAAGAGCAGCACATCCTGACCCTCGATGTCGCGGAAGTGCTCCGCCATGGTGAGCGCGGTCAGGCCGACGCGCAGGCGCACGCCCGGCGGCTCGTTCATCTGGCCGAAGACGAGTACCGTCTTCTCGATCAGGCCGGAGTCGCGCATCTCGTGCCAGAGGTCGTTCCCTTCGCGCGAGCGCTCGCCCACGCCGGCGAAGACCGAGACGCCGCCGTGCTGCGTCGCGATGTTGTGGATCAACTCCTTGATGATCACGGTCTTGCCCACGCCGGCGCCGCCGTACGCGCCCACCTTGCCGCCTCGCGTGAACGGTGCGATCAGGTCGATGATCTTGAGGCCGGTCTCCAGCACCTGGACCTGCGTCTCCTGCTCTTCGAGCGTGGGCGGGATGCGGTGGATCGGCATACGCTGCCCGCTGACCTCACCCAGGCCGTCGAGCGGCAGGCCGAGCACGTTGAACAGCCGTCCGAGCGTGCCGGGCCCGGTCGGCACGGCGATCGCCTTGCCCGTATCGATGGCGCGGGCGCCGCGGCGCAGACCGTCGGTCGAGTCCATCGCGAGACAGCGCACCCAGTTGTTGCCCAGGTGCTGCTCGACCTCCGCGACGAGCTTCTGCTTGTCCATGTCGATCTCCACGGCGTTGTGGATCCCGGGCAGTTGGTCCGCCGGAAACTCCACGTCCACCACCGTGCCGATGACTTGCGTCACTTTGCCTTCTGCCATGGGTACCTCCCAGCGCTACGCGCTCAAGCCTGCGACGCCGCCAACAATATCGAGCAGCTCCGTCGTGATCTGCTCCTGGCGTGCCTTGTTGTATGTCAGCGTCAGCCCCTGGATCATCTCATTGGCCGCGTCTGTCGCGTTGCGCATGGCCACCATGCGCGCGGATTGTTCACTCGCGACCGCTTCCAGCACCGCCGCGTAGATCTGCATCTCGACGTAGCGTGGCAGCAGCTCAGCGAGCAGTGCCTCACGACCCGGCTCGTAGATGTAGTCCACGGCGTGCGTCGATGCGTCCGCCGGCGGCTCGATAGGCAGGAGCTGCTGCACACGCGGCTCCTGCGTCATGGTGTTGACGAAATACGGGTAGACGAGCAGCACGCGATCGAGGTTGCCGCTCAGGTAGTCATCGATCACCACGCGGGCGATCGGCAGCACGTCCGCATAGTCTGGATAGTCGCCCAGCTCGGTGAACTCGGCGATGACCGGCACCTGCACCCGGCGGAAGAAGTCGCGCCCTTTGCGTCCGATCGCGACGATGCGAGACTGCCCCAGCTCGAGGGCCAGCGCGCTCGCGCGCCGGTTCATGCTGCCCGGCAGGCCACCGCACAGTCCGTGGTTGGGCGAGATGTGAATGATGCCGGCGGTCTTGACCTCCCGGCGTTGCAGCAGCGGATGCAGCGTATCGGGGTCCATCTGCGAGATGGTCTCGGCGAGATCGGCCAGCACCCACGTGAGGCGCTCGGCGTAGGGCCTGCTGGCCAGCGCGCGCTGCTGCGCCCGCCGCATCTTGGACGCGGCGACGAGCTCCATCGCCTTCGTGATCTTGGCGGTGCTCTGGACGGAGCGTATCCGGCGCCGGATCTCGCGTAGTGTCGCCATAGTGTGCTGCTATGCTCCGAACGTTTGCTTGAACGAGCGGACGGCGGCGTCCAGCTTCTGCTCGATCTCAGGTGAGATCTCGTTCGTCTCCAGGATCGACTTGGCGATCTCCGGATGGGTGGCGTCCAGGTACTGGAAGAGCTTCTGCTCGAACTCCCGCACCTTCTCGACCGGCACGTCATCGAGGAGTCCGCGCGTGCCGGCGTAGATGATCGCGCACTCGTGGTCGAGCGAGAGCGGTTGGTACTGTGGCTGCTTCATCACTTCCTGCAGCCGCTTTCCTCGCTCGAGCTGCTGACGCGTCGCGGGATCGAGGTCTGATGCGCCGAGCTGTGCGAACGCCTGCAGCTCGCGATACTGCGCCATGTCGAGGCGGAGCTGGCGCGCGACCTGGCGCATCGCCTTGCGCTGCGCGTCGCCGCCCACGCGGGACACGGAGATGCCGGCGTTCATCGCCGGGCGAATGCCCTGGTAGAAGAGGTCCGGCTCCAGGTAGATCTGCCCGTCGGTGATCGAGATGACGTTCGTCGGGATGTAGCCGGAGATGTCGTTCGCCTGCGTTTCTACGATGGGGAGCGCGGTCAGCGAGCCGCCGCCGAGGTCGGCCGAGAGCTTCGCCGCGCGCTCCAGCAGGCGGCTGTGCAGGTAGAAGACGTCGCCGGGGTAGGCTTCACGGCCGGGAGGGCGGCGCAGCAGCAGCGACACCTGCCGGTACGCCCAGCCGTGCTTCGAGAGGTCATCGTAGACGATGAGCGCGTCCTTGCCTTGCTCCATGAAGTACTCGCCCATGGCGCAGCCAGAGTAGGGGGCGATGAACTGCAGCGCGGCGGCATCGGCGGCGGAGGCCGCGACAACGATCGTGTGCTCCAGCGCTCCGTGCTGCTCCAGCACGCCGAGCACCTGCGCCACCTTGGCGTTCTTCTGGCCGATGGCGACGTAGATGCAGACCAGATCGCCGCCCTTTTGGTTGAGGATCGTGTCGATGGCGATCACCGACTTGCCCGTCGAGCGGTCGCCGATGATGAGCTGGCGTTGGCCCCGGCCGATTGCCGTCATGGCATCGATCGCCTTGATGCCGGTCTGCACCGGCGTGTTCACGCTCGAGCGCTTCGTGACGTCCGGCGCGATGCGTTCGACAGGGCGCGTCTCCGTCGTGTTGATCGGGCCCTTGCCGTCCAGCGGGTTGCCGATCGGGTCGACGACGCGTCCGATGAGCGCATCGCCCACGGGCACCTGCGCCACGCGGCCGGTCGCGCGTACTTCGTCGCCTTCCTTGATTCCGGTGTACTCCCCGAGGATCATCACGCCCACGTTCGTCTCTTCCAGGTTGACCGCCAGCCCCATCACGCCGCTGGGGAACTCCAGCAACTCGCTCACCGCCACGTTCGAAAGGCCGGTGACGCGCGCGATGCCGTCGCCCGCCTCGACGACGGTGCCCACGTTGGTGGAGACGCTCTCCGCGCCGAACTTCTCGATCTGCTCGCGCAGGATCGATGTGATCTCGTCCGGTCGTACTGCCATTGCGTTTCTCCTGTCGTTAGCGCATCGAGCCGGCGAGCCGGCGCCTGAGCGCCAGCAGCTTCGTTCGCGCGCTACCATCAATGAGCCGGTCGCCGATGCGAACGACCAGGCCGCCCAGAATGTCCGGCTCGACGAACGCCTTCACGTCGACCTGCTTCCCTGTCAGCTGCGAGAGACGTTTGGTGAGCGCCTCGCGCTCGGCGTCGGTCATCGCCACCGCCGTCACGACCTGCGCGTGCGCGATGCCGCGCTCTTCGTCGAACAGCTCCTGGAAGCGCTCGGCGATCTGCGGCAGCAAGGCGAGCCTGCCCTTCGAAGCGAGCAGCCGCACCAGGTTCCACAAGAGCGGCGCCGGCGCGCCGAGCACGCGGCGCAGGAGCTCCTCTTTCGCCTCGAGCGGCACCTGCTTGCTCTCAACAAACGCGAGTCCCCCCGGTCCTTCCAGCGCCTGCTTCATCGCCTGCAATCCGTCGTTCCAGGCCGCAAGCTCGCTCCGGTCGCGCGCGATCTCGAATGCGGCCTGGGCGTATCGGTTTGAGGCCCGGTCTTGCAGCACGCTAGTCTTCTCCGAAGGCTGCTTCCGCCAGCACCTCGTCGATGAGGCGCTGATGGGCCTGCCGGTCGAGCGACTGGTTGATGACCTTCTCGGCTGCGCGCACCGTGAGATCGGCGAACTCCTTGCGCAGCTCGGCGATCGCCTGGTCTCGCTCGAGCGCGATCTCGTTCCGCGCGCGCTCCAGCAGCAGCTCGGCCTCGCGGCGCGCCTGGTTGCGCGCCTCTTCCTGCAGCCGGGTCCCTGTTTCCTGCGCCTGCGCCACCAACGCCTGCCCCTGATGCCGGGCCTCGTCGAGCTGGCGTGCGACCTCTTGCTCCGCTTCCGCCGCGTGCTCCTTCGACTGCTCGGCTGCGGCCAGCCCTTCGCGGATGCGCTCTGCCCGGCTGTCCAGCATGCGCATGAGCGGGCCCCAAGCGACGATCCGGAGGATGATCAGCAGAACGGTGAAGTTCACCAGCTGCGCAATCAGCACCGGCAGGTTGATGCCGAGGCTACCTATACCCAAGATAAACATGATCGCCTCCACAGCGAAGCGGAGCGCCGGACCTGCCGGCGCACGGACGCCATGCGCTCCAAGCTCAGAAGATGAACCCGATCATGATCGCGACTACCAGGGCGTAAATCGCGATCGCTTCGGCGAAGACAATCGCCAGCAGCATCTGACCGGAGATCACAGCCTGCGCTTCGGGATTACGGCCAAGCGCTTCCATTGCCTTGGCGGCCAACAGCCCGATCGCGATGGCTGGTCCAAGACCTCCAACGCCGATGGCGATGCCGGCGCCGAGGAACTTGAAGGCCGGGTCCCCGATAGCTAGCAACGGTAGAATCAGTGAGATGTCCAATTCGCCCCTCCTTATGGATCTGTCTCTTCGTGAAATACCCGCCGACGTCCTCATCGAGAGCGCGGCGATCGATCCGATAACTAGTGCGCCGGCACGGCGCTCTCGGCTCCTCCATATGGTGCTTCGTCAGCGTGCCCATCGTGCGAAGCAACCGCAAGCGCGCCGAATGCAACCGTGAGCATGAAGAATACGAACGCCTGAATCACACCGACAAACGTCTCTAGCGCGTAGAACGGGAGCGCGACCACAAACGGCATTAGGAACGTCATAACGAGCAGCAGGATCTCGCCTGCCAGCATATTGCCAAAGAGACGGAAGGTGAAGCTAATGATTCGCGCCATCTCCGCCACGAACTCGAGGAGCCCGACGATCGTCCCGATCGGGCTCCGGAACGGGTTTACGAAGAACTTTCCGGCGTACTTGAAGGCGCCTAACGCGGTGATTCCCCAGAACTCGATGAAGATCATCGCCATAATCGCGAGCGAGAGTGGTGAGTTGAGGTCCGTGTTCATGCTTCGGAAGTATGGCGCGAGCACGCCGAGTTGTTTGCCGTCAGCGTTGAGATCTGCGATGGCTTTGTTGGACGCGCCGACCAGACACTGGTCGTAGGCCTCCTCGCCCGGCGACCCGGTGCACGAAGTCACGCCGCTGTTCGTGTGCTCCTTCTTGTCCAGCTTCTGCGCGATCGCGAGGCCGCGTTGGCCTTCGATGCAGCTTGTGTGGTGCGCCTTGTCGACTCCGCCGCAGGCGTCCTTGATCTTGTCCTTGTCGAACTCGAGCGCTTGCTGGTTGAGCTTGATGAAACTTAGGCCTCCAGAGTGGGCGAAGACGACGGAGATGTTGTGGAACTCCTGGGCGTTCACCTTCTCAACGGAGCCGATGACATTGAAGAACGGCAGAAGCGCCATCCAGTTTGCGATCCAAATGAAAACGAAGATCGAGGCCGCGAAGGGAAAGAACCGGCGACCGTTTTTCTCGCCGGCCGTCGCGACGCACAGGTTATAGAGCGCCTCCATCACGGCCTCGACTGCGTTCTGGAGGCCGCGCGGGATGAGATCGAGCTTTCGCGTCGCGAAGAGCGCGATCACCGCGATCACGATGACCACCATGATGGAAGTCGTATACGTGTTGACCAGGGGAAACGGGCCGAAGCTGGTTAGCTTTTCTGCTTTGATGTCGATGGATGGCTTCGGGCTGCGGAAGAAGAGGAATCCGATGCTAAGCAAGACCAGCGCCCCTATGGCGGCGGCGATGACCTTCGGATTCTTCACGCTACTCCTTCTTGTTCGCGGTCGTGTCGTGTTCGGCTCGTCGCTGCATGTCCTTTAGGGTGTCTGTGAGCATGCGATAGCCACCGAAGAGTGCGGTCGCGAGTCCTACTGTTAGGCCAACCACGGTCAGGACTTTTCCCGTCCCCAGCGCCGCGTCAAGAAAGTACCCCCCGATCGTGCCACCGGCGATGCAGATCGCCACATACCAGCCAAGACCAAGGAGCTGAGCGGCCGGGCCAAGGCGCTGCAACAACGACGCCTCCATCGACGGGTGTCGCCGACTTCGAGAAGACTATCACAAGGTATACGGAGGGTCAACGGGAGGGAAGCGGTCAGCGCTCAGTCTGTCGGCCGTCAGCGGTCAGCTAGTCAGCCGTCAGGTTGTTAGGTATCGGCCGTTAATGGTCAGGGTTCGGCTCGATGAAGCAGGTAGGTTCCCGAAGGGCCTGGAAGGCTGAACGCTGACTGCCGAAGGCTAAGAACTAGCCCTTCGGCTTGTCGAGGTCTGACAGGTCCAGGCTCTCGATGAACTCGCGGAAGGCGGACATCTTCTGGAGCTCTTCTTCGTTCACCTGGCCGAAGCCCTCGGGCCGGGCGGTGCCCTGCACGGGCTGTCCTTCGGCGTCCAGCGCCACGCCGGCGCGGTCCAGCACGCCGTCCTCCGCATAGATCGGCACCTGGACGCGCACGGCGAGCGCGATCGCGTCGCTCGGGCGGGAGTCGATCTCCATCCGTTCGCCATTGTAGGTGACGAAGATTCGCGCGAAGAAGGTATCATCGGCGAGATCGTTGACGACGACGTACTCGACGTGCGCGCCGAGCTTCTCCATCACGTCGCGCAGCAGATCATGGGTGAGCGGGCGGGCGACCTGGACTTCTTGCAGCCGGACGGTGATGGCGTCTGCTTCCGCCGGGCCGATCCAGATCGGCAGGTAGCGGTCGGCTTCCTTCTCCTTAAGGATGACGACTCGCTGATACGTCATCAGGGAAACCCTGATGCCCTCAACCGTCATCTCAATCAGCATCGTTGTCTTCAGTCTAAGCTTGCACCCTCAACGGTGTCAATTGAACCTGGCACTGGAGACGCGCGCCCCCATCCACTTCCTGCGTCGCTCGGCGGATGACCGTTCTGCAGCCAGCGACGCTCCAGATACAGAGTCAACGCTCCTCCACAGCCGACAAGCACCCCGATAGCGAGGATCGTCGTGCTTACACCTAATAGGTCGGCAATTCCTCCCACAACCACGAGTGGGACGAGCGCTACCCCATTCGCGAGCACCATCTGGGAAGCGAGCACGCGGCCTCGCATGTCGACCGGTATCCGTTCGTGGAGCGTCGTCTGGGCCGGCGTATTCAGCAGCGCATAGGCGACGCCGAGCGGGCCGGCGAACGCCATCGTGAGCGCCACCAGGATGGAAAGCCCGAAGATGCGATGAATGCCGCTCCTAAACGGGTTGAAGTTCTCCGTGTGATGAAGCGCGCTCGCGATCGCCTCGACGGAACCCAAGCCGATCAGACACAGGGCGATGCCGAACAGCCCGAGCGCAACCGTCCGCGTCTTGCCGATCCTCGTGACGATCCACGGCACGCTCCGCAGGCCGATCAGGGCGCCGAATGCAACCGGCGCGAAGACGGTCACCGCGCTCTTGGGGTCCACTTTCAAGATCGCCTGCATGTAGCGCGGCACCAAGATCGCGAACAGCAGGATGAGTGTGCTGCTCACGGCGATGTGCGCCATTGCAAGCGTGGACTGGGAGTCCTGACGCAGCACACCCAGCGCATCCTTGAACTCCGCGAACGCGCCGCGCAGCTCCTGTATGCCCGGGAACACGCGCTCGCCTTCTTCCTCGCCTTCATGCCCGATGTAGGGCAGCAGGCGTGTCAGCAGCGCTGCCGCCAGAAACGCGACGGTCGCCGTCGCAAACAGGGCCGGTGGCCCGCCTATCTGGAGGAGGATCGGTGACAGCACGATCAATCCGGCGATCTGGGCGATGGTAAACCCGCCGCTGAACAAGCTGTTCGCTGAAATGAGCTGCTTTCTCGGCACCATGTACGGCACGGATGCGGCGTTGCTGGTCGTGAAGAGCTGGCTAAAGCTGGAGAAGACGATCGTGATGCCGTAGAGCAGGAAAACGTAGTCACGTGCGAAGAAGTAGCAGATCGACGCCACCGCGCGGCCGATGTTGGTCAGAATCAGCAGCCGTCGCTTACTCCACCGGTCGACGAGAACGCCGGAGATCACGCCGAATGCGATCGTGGGCACGACGAACGACAGCACGACGACACTGGTGCTCGTCGTCGAGCTCGTGCGCGCCAGCACGATAACGATGAGGCCGAACAGGATCGCGTTCTGCGCCGTTTGCGAGATGATCTGTGCCAGCCAGAGATACAGGAAGTTACGGTTCGCGAGAACGGGCGGCATCCGCTCGGGGTGTCTGCCAGGCGTCACCTCGACCGGCCTAAGCATGCTGGCTCCTCAGCAACTCGCGGGAGCGGGCCTGAGCCGCTGTCCACAGCGCGACCGTCGCCAGCACGATCGTCGTCGCGCCGAGCACGGCTTCGACGCCGAACGCTTCGGACACCAAGCCGGCGAGCAGGATGGGCGGGATCGATGCGAGATTCGTCAACACGATCTGCGCGGCAAAAACGCGGCCTTGGATCTGCATCGGCGTGCGTTCATTCACGAGCGAGCGGCTCGCCACGCCGACCATGGAGAATGAGAATGCCGCGCCGGTCGAGAAGACCACCGTCGCCGCGATGCGCGCTGGCGTGGGGTCCAGGCCAAAGCCCTGGAAGACGCCTCCGAACGCTTTCGTGAACGCAAGGCACATGAAGGATGCGACGAGCAGCCCGAACCCCGCGCCGACAATCCAGCCTTTGGGCAATCGTCGTTCCAGCACATGCACCACGCGTAGCCCCGCGAAGATGCCGACCGCCGCGGGCAGGAAGACGTAGACGGCATTCTGGACGGGGACGCCGAGGACCTCGTGAACGAAGCGTGGCATGAGCGTGACCGCTACGAGCGAGGCCGTGCTGGCCAGCACAACGATCACCACGCTCATGTAAGCGGCCACGTCGAGCTGCAGCGTCTCCCACGCGTGGGCGAACTCGTGACGAACGTTCCGTACCGCATCGACGGCATCATCCAGATCGATATCGTCCACGCCAGCGTGCTGGATCAGCAGGAAGAACAACGACGCGACCGCGAAGAGGACGGCGGCGAGCAAGAAGAGCGGCCGCGGCCCCACGGTATTCAAGAAGAACGGCGCGAGCACGGCGTACCCGACGATCTGCGTGATCAGCCCGCCGAAGTTGTTGGCCGTGTTCGCCGCCGTGAGCTGCTCTGGCGCCACGAGGTGCGGCACGGCCGCCGCCTCTGCCGGCGAGGCGAACTGCGATGTCGTCGCGACGAGGAGCGCGACGCCGTACACGGTCCAGAGACTCGTGCTGGACATGAGCAGGACGAGCATGAGCCCAAACCGCAGCGCGTTTACCGCTGCGAGCACCAGGTTCTTCGGCAGACGGTCGACGAGCACACCGGAGATCGTGCCGAGGGTGGCTGTCGGCAGCAGATACGCGGAGATGAATAGCGCGCTCTTGATGCTCGAGGTGCTTTCGCCCACGGCGAGGATGAGCAACGTATAGAGGATCGCGTTCAGCGCGGTGTGCGAGCACACGCGGCCCAGCCAGAGCCGTCGAAAGCTGTCTTCCTGGAGCAGCGCGCCGCCGCCTGTAAGCGCTTCCCAGCGCCAGCGACGTGCCCGGCTGCCCGCGATGTCCTCCGTCGTCATGGCGCTAGCCCGTGCGCCCAAAAATCGCGCGTTCCTTTTCAGGATCGGTCGGTTCGCCGCGACTGACGAATGCCTTCATGCGCCGCGCGACAACGCCACGTTCCAGCAGCACCCTTCGCCGGCACTTCATGCAGCGCAGGCCGATGTCCGCGCCGAGACGGGTCACCTCCCAGTCGAGACCGCCGCAAGGGTGTGGCTTGCGGAGGCGCACCACATCGCCCATGCGGAACTCCTGCGGCATCAGCGAGGAGAGCCTGTCTGCGCCGCCAGCCGGTGCTGCTCGATGGTGTCTCGCAAGCCTTCCGCCACGCGCCGCGCCGTCTCGGGACTGTTCGCTCCGGCAGCGCCGTAGAGCACGGACCGAGCGGCGTTGATCACCATCCCCCCCCCGCGCGCGTCCAGCCCCGCCCGTACCGAGCGTTCGAGCTCGCCCTGCTGCGCGCCGACTCCGGGTACCAGGAAGGGCATCTCGGGACACATCGATCGGAGCTCCCGCATCTCGTCCGGGTAGGTGGCGCCCACGACGAGCCCGACGTTCCCGTGGCGGTTCCATCCCTTCGCCAGCTCAGCAACAGCCTGATAGAGCGGCCGCGTTTCGGCTCCTTGCTGGACGCGCAGGTCTTGCAGGTCGCGCGCACCGGGATTCGACGTGCGGCACACGATGAACACGCCGCGGTCAGCGCGCGATACGAACGGCTCGACGGAATCGCCGCCCAGGTAAGGATTGACCGTGGCGGCATCGAATCCCAGCTTGTCGAAGATCGCGCGTGCGTTCGCCTCCGCCGTGTGCGCGACATCGCCGCGCTTCGCGTCCGCGATCACCGGGATATCCTTGGGTATCGAGGCGAGGACTGCTCGCAGCGCCGCATAGCCCGTCTCGCCGAGCTGTTCGTAGAAGGCCAGGTTTGGCTTGTAGGCGCAGACGAGGTCGCTCGTCGCGTTTACGATGGAGATGAGAAAGGCTGCCGTCTCTTCGGGTGGGACGCGGGCGGGATCAGGGTCGAGACCGACACAGAGCAGCGTGCGGTTGACCTCTACAGCGTGCGCCAGCTTTTCGCGAAAGCTCATGCGGCACCGGCCTCGCGGCCCGTCCCGATGGTATCCTTGCCCAGAAGTGGAATCAAGGTCAGCCCTGGGATTCAGTCCGCTCGGCGACGGCGCGCGGGGTGCCCAGCGGATCTATCGCTCCTATCGCGGGCGCGCCCTGCCGGCCCTGCGCGACGCGGAGCATGGCCGAGCGCTCGATGCGCTTGGGCTGGGGCGAGACGTGAAGTTCTGCGCCCGGCGCGATGTCTTCGCGGTGGCGCCAAGGCTACGAAGGAAGGCGGATGGGTCGTTGTGGTTGCGCGCGACGTAGGCTAGGCGACCTGCCGGTTTCCGAGCTCCCGCCAAGCGCAGACGGTGTCGCCGCCGCCAGCCTTCGCGGCGTACATCGCCTCATCCGCGCGGCGCGCGAGATCGGCGTTCGCGTCGCCGTCTTCGGGACGGCAGGCCACACCGATACTCACCGTGAAGGGCGGCAGCGAGCTCGAGCGCGCCTTGAGCGAATGCTCGAGCGCGCCGCGCAGACGTTCAGCAAAGCGAAGCGCCCCCTCCAGCCCAACGCCGTCGAGCGCGATCTCAAACTCGTCTCCGCCGAGACGGCAGACGACTCCGCGCTCACCCGTGAGCTCCGTCATGACGTCGGCGAAGCGCCGCAACGCGCTATCGCCTGTCTCGTGACTGTAGCGGTCGTTGATGAGCTTGAACCGATCGAGATCGAGGATTAGCAC